>JBNLCS010000342.1:0-3089 GCA_050303935.1 Bacteroidales bacterium | reverse complement strand
CATACTATCAAAAATTTCAATTTTACTAAACTGAAAATCATCAGTTCTTATAATTATTTCGTTAGAAACAGGATTAGGATAAATATTTACGATATCATTATTAATTTTATCCAAACCGGTTTCTTCCATTTCCTTAATTTCTATATAGTTAATATTAAACCCTCCGGTCTTGGCCACTATTTTAAAATAATGTTTTCCGGGACCTATAGCAATATCATCGTCTACTGACTGCCAGCTTTGCCAATTCCCTGTATTTGGGACCCTTACCGTTCCAAGCCTTTTATTATCAATATAAAAATAAAATAATGCTTCATCGGATGTTGAAGCCAATCTGAATGTAATATCAAATTTTGTATCTGGCGTGTTGTTTTCAATTGCATATTCTAACCAATCATCATTATCAATCCAACCAACATTTAACCCACCTCCGGCATCACCTGTATTTTCAGTTTGAGTACCCGATTGTAATGCATAATCTTCCGCTTCTATTTTATATGGTATTTGGTACCAGGTAGGTACATTTAGCGGATTTTCGATTGTAAAATCACTAAAAGCTTCCAGGGGACCTTTATCGGCGGCTGTAATGTCTCCCGGTTCATAACTTATTGTTAATGTATCATCATAATGTAAATTATTTGATAATATAAAGGTGATGGTGTTCTTCAAAAGGAAAAAATCATTAAATGATACATTGTTACCATTGACTTTAAGGGTGATATAGTCCGTTTGTTGGTCAACTATTGCCATGGGCTTTGAAAACACAAGAACAACAGTTGTTCCATCCTCCCCTATTTTCGCAGAATCTATTTGCACGGGTAAACCTATTGAGTTATTGGTTACCGGTAAATCTGAGATTGTTTTTAATAATCCACTATCAGAAGATGCAATATCATTGCCAAGATAAGAAAATAAAAGATTATAGTCTGCATAAACCTGTGTATCTAATGGAAATACCAGAAAGGTAGAATCGTTATTGAAAAACGAACTTTGAAGGATAGGGATATTCATTTCACCATTATACTCGGCTTTCAAAATTAATTTTGAAGTATCTAAGGGTAGTTGCATTTTCTTGTTAAATTTTACCAAGAGGCTGTCCCCATTTTCAGAAGTTGCAAGTTCAATTAATCTGGGAGATGACCCACGAAGCAGGTTATCAACCAGTGTATCGTTAAATGCAACAAGGTCTTTTTCCAATACTGAAACAACATTACCATTGTTGTATGACAACAGGATTTCATTACTATTTAAAATACTATCACTTAAATTGATAACCAATACATTTGTATCCGCTAAAACAACACTGTCAATTGCTACAACCTGACTATCAATTTTTACTGAAAAACCATGGAAATAATTTGAATCTATTATTGATTCACTTAGAATAAGCTGTATTTGTTTTGGATTAGTATCATTTACAGATGCAAACCCGAACTCAGGAACACCGTAACCTAATGAATAATTCTTACAAAAGTTCCAGATTTCCCGGCTAGTGTGTACTCCATTATCATTATTTGAATGCCAGTGCCCCACTCCTTCAAGGCTCAACAAAACAATTTCCACACCATCCGTACCCGGCCCCCAGTAATATTTAGTCCCATTTGAGTTGGGTTTATCAGCAGGATAAGGCTGGGTAACCTGTGCAGTTGCAGGACAACCATTTCTGGATACCCAGGCATTCAAACATGTCTCTACACCGCCGTATGGTACAACAGGGTCGCCAGTACCATGGGTATGAATAATTGGGATAGGCCTGGAACTATTGGTATTCGGCCCCCCCATAAGATATCCGCTAACGGGCGCAAATGCTGCAATTTTATCAGCAATTTTAGTAGCTGCATGATAAGTCATCATCCCCCCCATTGAAAACCCTGAAAGGTACACACGGTCACGATCAATCTTGTAGCGTTTATACATTTCTTCAATAATAGCTAAAATGAAATCTGTATCAGTAGTTCCAGAAATATCCCAAGAATTATTAATACCGCCAGGATAAACAATAACAAAATTATTTTCTTCAGCTACCGTTTCCCACTGAGATTGCCCCTGTTGATAATTTATATCCTGGTTCAGGCCATGTAAAGAAAGGAGTAAAGGCCTGTCCTCCTCTATACCCGGCGGTGCATAAACAAGCATGCTCCTGCTAGTTGTCCCAACCTGGATCGTTTCTATCTGTGCCTTTAAACCAATTGAAAACAAAAAGACACTTAATAATATAAATTGTAATCGGGAATTAATATATTTCTTTATCATAATTTATCATTTTAGTAAAAAATATTGATATATCATTATTTTAACTGTTTAAGATCTATTTACATCCTGAATATTTACTGCAAGATAGCTATTCTTCACCTATTTCTTCAAAAACCATCTTATCAATATTAAACCCACTATTGTCTATCCGTAATTTTAATATATGTTCACCGGCAGGAAGGTTTATTGTTTTCATTGCCACATCCCAATTTTGATACCCTTGTGTATTTGGAAGGTTTATAATACCCGTTTTATCAACCCCATCGCATTCCAAACGAATTTTCGCATTATCAGTAGGCGCAGCGATATAAAATGAAACCCGGTAATTGCCGGTTTTTTTAATATCCACAGTATAAGCTGTCCATTCTCCATTATTTGTCCATCCTATAGTATACCCCCCTGATGAACAGGTGTCAATATCAACAGGTTCATCATGTCGGTAATTCACACCCGCATTGCGTTCGTCCCTGTCATAGTAGGCATCCCCGGAGCAACCACGATCATAATTTTCCATTTCTATGGTTCCCGGGATTGTATGCTGTTTGTATGCTACTTGTTTTAATTCACATACTTCTTTTAAACTCCAGGCAAATGGAAAATCAGCACCCGTTTTTGTAAGTCCGGCTTTATTTAATTCAGGATCTTTGATCATAGATAAGACGAAACCAGGAAACTGTTTGTTCGAAATTTTATATCCATTATACGAATTTTCAATTTTCCATAATTCATTATCATTACCTGAACTATTTGATACCACAACTTCGTGACCGTTTTGGCCAGACGCTTTGCCTATCAATCCCATTTCATAATTTGACCTGTTCAATATCTTGTAAAATCCT
>JBNLCS010000341.1:0-1454 GCA_050303935.1 Bacteroidales bacterium | reverse complement strand
CGTTTCCAATGGATCATTTTTACAGGAACAGATGCCCGCTATCAATAGTATATATAGATGAATAATATATTTGTTCATGTTACCCGTGTTATTTTGTCACTAAATTAAAGGATTTAAAGGTATTTTTATAATGAGTTTTTAACAATGGGGAAATAGAAAAGATATACATAATTTATTACCCAAGCTTATGGACATTAATAGATACCTAAACCAGGTGACAACTTTATTTAAAAATTAGACTTGTGCCGAGTAAATAATATCGGCTTCACTATCCCCAATTTCATTAAGTGCAATCATTACTTCCCAGGGATGTTCAGCCACATGCCACAATTTGGCATGACTTTCACGCATAAAGCCTTCATGTACCATTTTGTCAAGTTGCTGTAACAGGAAAGAATAAAAATTATTGGTATTTAACACAATTACAGGTCCGGTAAACTGCCCCAGTTGTTTTAACGTAATCACCTCAATAAGTTCATCCAGGGTGCCAATACCTCCTGCCAGGGCAATAATTGCATCCGCATTACTTATCATCTGTTCTTTTCTTTCCCACATACTTTTAACAACGATAAGTTTGCTGATTTTTTTATTGGCCCATTCCATATCAACCATGAACTGGGGAATAATACCGGTTACTTTTCCATTATTCTGTAATGCCGTTTCAGCTACCGTTCCCATTAACCCCACTGAACCTGCCCCATAAACTATTTCATATTTATTTTCGATAAGCAATTTCGTCAAATCCCTTGCATGATGTTGATACTCACTGCCCACCCTTGAACTTGAGGCACAGAATATGCAAACTTTCTTTTCCATAACAGAATAAAAAACCGTTGGCCAGATTAGTGAAAATATAATCTATTTCGGGCCAACGGTTACTATAGTTTAAATTCGATTCAATTTTTTACAACAAAGCTTCCAGCTTGTTGACCAATGTGCTTTTAGGTACAGCCCCTACCTGTTTATCAACTACTTCCCCATTTTTAAAGAAAAGAATTGTTGGAATATTTCTAATTCCATATTTTCCGGGAACCTCAGGGTTACTGTCCACATCCATTTTTGTAATAATAGCTTTTTCTTTGTATTCTTCCCCAATTTCCTCAACAATTGGACCTACCATACGACAAGGCCCGCACCATTCTGCCCAAAAATCAATAATTACGGGTTTGTCTGATTTCAGTACTAATTCTTCAAAATTCGAATCGGTCACTTCTAATGCCATAATCTTATATTTTAATAATTGTGATAAATAATTTATTCATAAATAGCAATCCAAGATACAAAAAGTTCACGATTTTGCATTTATTACTTTTTAAATAATTTGAAAAGATTTGATTTTAACAAAATATGTACAACTATTTCTACACTCGTGGTTGAAGAAAAAATAAATACATCAACTAACTTTATACTCAATATCATCATATGCATCCAAAAAACTTAAAAAATCTTCTGTT
>JBNLCS010000340.1:0-3013 GCA_050303935.1 Bacteroidales bacterium | reverse complement strand
ATGGAAAATCCAAGAACAATTCATGATTTTAGCGGGTTTCCCGGGGAATTATCCGAGGTGCAATATCCAGCACCCGGCGATCCAAGCCTGGCAAAAGAAACGGCGGGGTTAATTAAATCCACAAAAGTGGAAATGGACCATGACTGGGGGTTGGACCATGGTACATGGAGCATTGTAAAACACATGTACCCTGAAGCCAATATCCCTGTTTTGCAATTAAGTATAGACTACCATAAACCAGCTGATTATCATTACAAACTGGCCTCAGAACTTCAGTTATTACGAAGGAAAAATGTTTTGATAATTGGAAGTGGCAACATGGTCCATAACCTTCGTATGATTGATTGGAGCAAAATTCAGGAAAAAGAATACGGATACGACTGGGCATTAGAACTTAATGAAACGTTTAAAGAATTGATCCTGACCAAAGATCATGACAAACTTATAAATTATAAGGAATTGGGTAATGGTGCCAATCTTGCAATTCCTACGCCTGATCATTATTATCCACTTATTTATTCACTCGCTTTACAAGAAACGAAGGACTATATTACGTTTTTCAATGATTCGTGCATGGCAGGTTCAATTTCAATGACATCTGTTTTAATTAGCAGGGGATAATTTTTTATACAACATATCATCTTCCCCGATTACCCATCTATTCGATTTATACGAGATAAAGAAAATACCCTTTCTTAATAACACTATTCTACATCGGGTTCATTCTCATCGGGTTCCACCCCTGTTATTGCTTCATATATCCTGGTAGGTACAGGAGGACAACCGGCAACAAAAGTTTCAATTCCCGTACAATTCTTTTTTGTACAGTTCCCAACAAAAACGGTACCTTCCATTGCATCTTTTACACCTTTACCAATGGCAATATGAAAATTCCCATCACTTAAAACATACGGGCTCATATCGTCTTTAAACCGTTTCAGGAATAACATTAATGTAGACAAACAGGATGAGCATGATTCTTTATCATGCACAACAATATTTGGAAAACTCACAGAAATATTGGTTGGTGGCCTTTTAAAAGGAGTAATAAATGGTTTATAATTTTCAGGGAGGATTTGATACGCAGAAGGTTCAAGTGAACCTTCCAAACGTTGGGCCACCAATTTTAAATGTGGCACTTCGGCCGGATTAATCCCCATAATTATGCAACCCAATACATCGGCCCCTAAAGCGTTCCACGAAGCAATTATAAAATCAGCATGGATAGCCTCTCCACCTGAAGGCCCTAATCCTTCCATACCAATATAACCATCTATAATGGTAAGGTCTGGTAAAAGTACGGTTGCAAGATCTGAAATTGCTGAATCAAGTGTTTTTTCAGGATAAATGGTATTGTTGTATTCCAATTGGTGGTAACGTACCTTTTCATGTTTATATAAACACCCCTTCATATTTTTAATGCCAAGGGTTACCCTGGTATGCATATGAGTTTTTGCAACAGGTACCGATACCAGGATATCATAATCGTATATTTGCCTGCATATTTTTGTTTGCTGTACAACCCTGCTGTTTTGTATTTCTTTTACAATAGGTTTCTCATTGTCAAAGGCTATTAATTCAATATTATATTTATTCGCAATTGCTGCAATACCTGACTTTTCATATGCTTCAAAAACGTCAATCCCAACAAGGGGACTTTCTCCAATAACAATCTTTGAAGGTTCAAACGTTAAAAATGTTTCAATAATGGCATCCAATGTTTCCGGGTTTGTATTATAACCTTGTCCCGGTTTAGCTGAACGGCCAACATTTGGTTTTAATAAAACTTTCTTTCCCGTAATTTTATTTAGGTCGATTTGTTTTAAACACTGAACAACATTCTGTCTAACACCTTTTTTCCCTGATACACTAACAATTGGCAATTTTTGCATGCTTCCTTATCAACTTTACGCGTTTAAAATAAGTGAATTTATTTGGAAGTATATAGCAGTATATTGTTTTTTTATCTATTTCTTTTTATTGTAAAGTAACCATTGTAGTTTTGTGCAGGGTACATAACGGCCTCTTTTATGCAATTTTGCCATAGTCAAATGCGTGTATTTACTATTATATAATTTTTTACGCAAAGCATAAGTCACAAACCACCTTTTTAACTTTTTTTATCAAATAATATTCCTAATTTGTAAACAAATAGCACTAAAAATTGCTTATGATGTTATCGGAAACAAATAACAAAAATGGATTTTTGAAAAAAAGGTTCAATAATTATCACAACTATATTGTTTTTTCCCTTACAAACCAAAAGTTAAATTAAAAGGTACTATGAAACAAGCCATTAAAAATACAGAACCACTAGGATTTCAATGGAAGGCAATAGACCCCTTTTTATTTTGCGTGCACCACGAAGATAATTACCCTGAAGGAAATGAAGAAATGGGCCCTGACCCATCATTACTAACAGGAAGAGAAATAGGTATGGATTTTGAAGTTCGTGACGGTTGGCGCATGTACCATGGAAGAAATGTTCCGGGGTTCCCTGTCCACCCGCATCGTGGTTTTGAAACAGTGACGATTGTACGAAAAGGATTTGTTGACCACAGCGATTCCCTGGGGGCTGCCGGCCGGTATGGCATGGGAGATGTACAATGGATGACAGCAGGTAAAGGTATCCAGCATGCTGAAATGTTTCCTTTACTAAGCAAGGAAAAAGGTAATCCGATGGAATTATTTCAAATATGGTTAAACCTTCCAAAAAAAAGCAAATTTGTGGAGCCTTATTTTAAGATGCTTTGGGCGGATAAGATACCTCATTACAACTATACGGACCCTGACGGTAAAAAAACAATGGTGGAGGTCATAGCAGGAAAACTGGAAAATGAGGAACCACCTTCACCCCCACCTGATTCCTGGGCTTCATCAAAAGAAAATGAAGTTGTAATATGGAATATATATATGGAAGCCGGGGCATCATTCACTTTTCCAAAGGTATCTGAAGGTACCAACAGGAGAATCTATTTTTATAAAGGGGACGAATTGATCATTGATGGCGATA
>JBNLCS010000339.1:0-5618 GCA_050303935.1 Bacteroidales bacterium | reverse complement strand
ATTATCGGTTTCATTTTATAATCAAGATTCTTTATTTGTGTTAGTAACTGACTATGGTCTCTAAAATAATATGTTAACTGCCCTCTGTATTTAAAAGATTCTCTTTTTATGATATGGCCTTTTCTTATTTTCCCATGAGTTTGATCAACTTTATCTTTATATATTCTGTAAATTAATTCTTCAACTTCACTTGTATCTTTTTGGATGAAGAAGTGTTCAACGTCATCACGATCTTTTAAATAATAAAGATTCGCAACTCCTTTAACTAATTGTCTAAGAAAAACAGTATCATTTCTAAACACAGGTATTTTAGAATCATTCATTATGTCAACATTTCTTGGAGAATCTTCTATTTCAGTGATTAGGCCAATAAAAGTTTCGTTATTAACTGTAAAGGATTGTACTTCAGAAGCATCTAATTCCAAACTTTCATCAGACATTTCTTTTTTAAAATGTATAATATTAGGATTGTAGGACCAATTACCACCCCTTATATAACCATTTACATGTTTTCCATCTCTGAATAGAACTGAACCATTTTGGTAATTTTGGGCCGTACTTTTCGAAAGAATAAAAAAACTACTTAATAGTAGAAGAATTCCGTACATATATATCCTATCTTTCATAATCACTTGAGATTCTATTGGGTTAAAAAATATTTACGGTGTAAATATATATACGTTATTTTAATTGACAAACGAAATGGGTTATTTTACTAAAACGTTTCTTTTTTTAGGTGAAATGAATCTTATCATTTGTTTATAAAAATTTTCTTGGCAATCTAATTTATCTACTCATTCTAATTGTTATTTTCGGTTTAAAATTTTATCAAATCAGTTTGAATATTCAATTGATATTTTTAGTTGGTAGCTTATTAACATATTCGTAGTGAGTATCGGTGATAATACTGATGTGATTAACTTAGAATTGAAAGGAATTTAGAAATAGTTCTGATTCCTTTTATTTGTAATTATCTTTAAAACTGGAGGATACTGAATAAGTTCATTATCAATGATTCCTGTATTCCTTCTCTAATAAAGTATGCTTCTTATCCAATGAATATCTGTTTTTTATTATAAAATTAATGATGAAGGTGCCTGAAAGAAAAATTTATTTATTAAATTTAAATGTGTTATAAATAATTAACGGAACAAAACAAAAAGAGGCTTTACTATATTTTGTGATTTTGCTTAAAGGACTTTTTACTATGCAATGCTTATGCATTTTTTAATTTTATGGAAAGCCCTTTTGCTGAAAATTACAAATGCAACTAACTAAAAATTAAAATGAGTGATTATGAAAACAGCAAAGTATTACATTATTCTCTTAAACATTATTGTTTTTTTTCTGCCACTTAATTTATTTGCTCAAGAAGAGGAGAAAGATTTGATGGATATGTCTTTAGAAGAACTTCTAAACTTAGAAGTAACAACTGCGTCAAAGAAAGCTCAGGATATAAATTTTGCACCTGCAGATATTACAGTTATTACTGAAAAAATGATCCTGGAACGTGGGTACAAGGATTTAAAAGATATTTTCAGAGATTTACCTGGCTTTGATGTAGGGTATAATGTAGAGGGGGAAGTACGAACACTTGCTATAAACCGGGGTATATTAGGAAACAATAAAATTATGGTACTTCGTGATGGTAAGAAGCTAAATGTAACAACCGGAGAGCGTTTTGTGTATGGTAATAATATTCCATTATTCAATGTAAGTCGTATTGAAATAATTTATGGACCATCATCAGCCATGTATGGTGCTGATGCCTATTCTGGAGTAATAAATTTAATTTCAAAAAAAGCTGATGAAATTGATGGTGTTGATATAGAGGCATCTGCTGGTTCATTTGGACTTTTTGATGAGTCAGTTTTATTTGGGAAGCAATTAACCGAAGATTTTTCATTAATGATTAGCGCTAGAAAATTTAACAGTAAGGGTTTTGATCCGACTGACTATAGTGATTATGATGGATATACCGGGGATGATTTTTCTCAACCAACTGATAATTATAATATTTATGCGACATTAAATTTTAGAAATTTTAATATTGGACTTTACCGGATGGATGCCAATGAACCAAATGGGTACGGAACAACCCCTGATAAAGGTGATAGTTGGTATATTTTTAATGATTCATATGTTTGGCACCAGGTTATTAATAAAGCCTTTTTTGATCATGTATTTAAGACAAACAAGTTAAATTTAACTTCATCTCTGGAATATTCTGATTACGAAGTTAAAAATGAATCGAATTTTAATTATGTCTTTGGACCACAATACAAATATGCTAAAACTAACAGCATAAAATGGGAAGAAAAACTAAATATTGATATATCTGATAACCTTGATTTTGCAATTGGTATTTCTGTTGAAAATGTAAATAGCTTTCCAAAAACAGCAAACTTAAATTCTAAATTTAATACAGATATTTTAGTGGATGATATGTCGGCCTGGTACGTAAATGGAAGAGTTTTTGGATTAGATGAATTGGAAGGAGCACCTGCTTTTGGAGTCCGGAACTTCTGGAAATATGGTGTTTATAGTGAGCTGACTTACAAATTTAATGAGAACATGCAAGTTAATGTAGGTGCCAGATATGATAAATCTTCGAACTACGACCCAAGCGATGTTTACAATTTAATTAATCCACGTTTAGGTTTTATTTGGAATCCGGGAAACACAGTTGCTAAAATATTATATGGAGAAGCATATATTCAACCATCAGAATATGATAAGTGGGAAAACTTTGTAGCAGGTGATTTTTTAGCACATATTCCTAACCCTAGTTTGGAATCTGAAAACTTAAGGTCTTTTATGGGAATTTTTGGACAAAAAATAGGAAAGAACTTTTATGCCGAACTTTCATTGTTCCACAATAGTTTGACTGATATAATAAGGCCTCAGCCATATACGGAAGTTAATGCGTTTGTAGATAATTTAATGAGTCCTGATGCTTATATTGAAACAAACTCAAATACAGGAAAACAAACTACTATGGGTGCTGATTTAAAACTACAGTTCCAAATTACAAGTCTATCTGCATATTTAAATTACTCTTATTTGCTGGCCGAAGAAGAAAATGGTGATCCTATAAGCAAAATTACACCAAATAAAATAAGAGCGGGACTTACGTATATATTTAAAGAAAAATATTCTATTTCTCCACGAGTTAGATGGTTTGATAAAGCAAATGCATTAAATGCATCGGGAATAGTTGAAGAAGGGCTCATTGACAGTAGATTTGTATTTGACTTTTCAGTTAGGGCTAATGAATTTATTGGAGGCTTGTCTTGTTATTTAAATGTTTTAAATGCTTTAAATACAGAATATTATGTTCCTAATGCATTTGGTGAAGGTCCTTCGGGTTGGTTAATGGCAAAAGCTCCACAACCAGGTGCAAGTTTTGAATTTGGACTCTCGTATCGTTTTTAGTAAAAAACAAAAACCAACAGAATGTTGCACAATATGCGTTCTGTTGGTTTGTTTTTTGGTGTTATCCTGATTATAATGAAAGTGTTTGATTTTAAACTCTTTCTGCAACGCAATTGTAACATCCTGGTTTTGCATTATGAATATGAACGTAGGATACCCTAGAGTTCTTAAAAAGCTCATCTAATTCTTGTCTTACTTCTTTTCCATTACAAGTGGTTGCTTCAATCATTATTCCTGATTTATCATAACAACGTAATGATAAATGCCTGTGATTTAATAGTTTGGGAATTTCGTTTGTTTCTAATATCGCTGTTTGAACATTTTTTCTGATAAATATTGGTCCTGAAGCTTGATAAGGAGATGTCGTTTTGTGATGTTTATATGGAAAAAGAAGCACTTCTTCACCAATTTGTGCATCTTCAAGACTAATCCTGCACGGATACCCGGGATATTGATCAACAGTTATTTTTATCATTCCTTTTTCCTTTAATTCTGAATCATTTAGTGCAAATAAATAGTTAAAGTCTTCTTCTATCGCTTTTATTTTAAAGGTTGTCATGTTAACGGATTTATTAGATGTATACATAATTTGTTTTTAATATAAGTGTCTTTATTTTAGCAACTTAGACTGCTGTCTTTCAGAGAGGACCACTGATTCATAGGCATTAATAATCACTTTGCGTTCTGGACTCCACCTGTAATTACCAAAATCACCATTACTTTTAATTACTCTGTGGCATGGTATCAGGTATGCAACAGGGTTTTTACCAATAGCAGTACCCACTGCCCTTACAGCATTTTGCTTTTTTATTTTATCAGCAATGTCCTGATATGCAAGTAAATTGGAAGAAGGAATTTGAAGCAAAGCTTTCCATACTTGAATTTGGAAAGTTGTTCCGATAAGATCCAGGTTGATATATTGTGATGGTAGTATCCAATTTGTAAAATACTGTTTAATCAACTCTCCGTTCTTTCTCAACTCTCTTTTGAATGTTGCTTTTTTATAATGCTCAATATTCATTAATTCATAAGAAGAACCAAATATCAGATTTGAAATCCCTTTTTCTGTCTCAGCTACTGCAAGTTTACCAAACGGTGTGTCAAATTCAGCAATATAAATAGTAATTCCTTTACTTTTATTTTGAAACTCACCTGGTGTGCATGATTCAACCTTTACGAAAAGATCATGAAGCCTGCTATTGCCTGAAAGTCCTACATCATATGCTGCGTGCAGGGTTGATTGTCCCTTTAATAAGGCTTTTTTAGCCTGTTCAATGGTAGTGTACTGTAAAAATTCCTTGGGACTAATACCAGCCCATTTTTTAAATGTACGCTGAAAATGATACTTACTTAAATGAACCGATTCTGCTACTTCATCAAGGCAGGGTTGTTTGTTATAGTTTTCCCGGATGTATGCAATTGCAGTGGCGATTGTTTTATAATGATAGATATTTTCCATGCAACAAAGTTGGGGATAAAAAATACGCAAAACACTCCGATTATTGCTGTTTTAATGTCAATGATGTACTCATTTTTTTTGGAGTAGTGAATTGAATCATATCCAAACAATTTATTATTTTTCGCTTAAGTATGTGAATACTTTCAAACATATTATTTATGATTAGCGGCAGATTAATTCCTCTAAATTAATGCAATCTAAAGGGAGTCAGTATCTTAATGAAGATCAATTTTTAACTCACCATTCCATCAATCAATTAATAAACCAATTAATTTTATTTGAAATAAGCATAAAATTTCCCAACTTTGATAAAAAAACAAAATATGAGTATTAATCAGGCATATACAAAATGTCCAAAATGTGATGCGGAGTATAAATTTCTGGATTTTTCTTTTGAAAATAATTCAGGAGTAGAAATTTGGTCAGATGGTTTTAGTTTGGCTCCTATGAAACGTGATATATTTGCTTTTGGTAAATGTACTGCATGTAATACTTTTTTTTGGTTGAAGAAGAATACAATTTCGGAATCAGCAGATTCAGTAACATTGAAAAAGATTGAAAACTCATGGTCACTGGATAATATTGGCAGAAAAGAAATTGATTTTGTTAAAGATGCTATTAAGTCAAGCTTAGCCAATACAGCAAAAAAAGAAATATATTTAAGAACCAAACTATGGCATGTTATTAACCACATAATGCGCAAATATGATGCCCAAGGCTTTTT
>JBNLCS010000338.1:0-2668 GCA_050303935.1 Bacteroidales bacterium | reverse complement strand
AAAGAAAAGTATACATTCTTTTAAATAAACCGAAAGACTACATAACAACACGTAACGATGAACAAAATCGTAAAACAGTAATTGACCTTGTTGCCAACGCTTGCAAAGAAAGGGTTTACCCGGTAGGCAGGTTGGACAGAAATACTACAGGATTGTTACTTTTAACCAATGATGGGCAACTTGCGAAAAAATTAACCCATCCCAAGTACGAAAAAAAGAAAATCTACTTAGTTAGTTTGAACAAAAATTTAAAATCCCCTGACCTTGAAAAAATTAAAGAAGGTATTACGCTTGAAGATGGGTTCATTAAACCTGATGCAATAAGTTATGCCAATCCCCAGGATAAAAAAGAAATAGGAATTGAGATCCATTCGGGCAGAAACAGGATTGTACGACGTATATTTGAAGCCTTTGATTATGATGTTAAAAAACTTGACCGGGTATACTTTGCGGGATTGACAAAAAAAAACCTACCCCGGGGCAAATGGAGGTTTTTAACAGAAAAAGAAATTAATATGCTAAAAATGAATGCATTTGATTAGTAAATATGGCACATAAATCAGGTTTTGTAAATATTATAGGTAACCCAAATGTTGGCAAGTCAACATTGATGAACGCCATGGTCGGGGAACGTATCTCAGCAATAACCAACAAAGCACAAACCACAAGGCACCGAATACTTGGAATAGTAAATGATGAAGACCACCAGATTGTTTACTCAGATACACCGGGTATTTTATCACCATCCTACAAATTACAGGAAACAATGATGAGTGATGTAAACCTGGCTTTTAAAGATGCTGATATTTTCCTGTTTGTTACCGAACTAAAAGAACCATTTGAGAAAAACGTGGTTACCATAGAAAAACTTAACAAACAAAAAGAGCCCGTAATTTTAATTATAAATAAAATTGACCTGGATACCGAAGGAGAAATTCATCAAATTATGGAAAACTGGCAGGAAAAATTGCCCAGAGCACATGTTATACCCATTTCGGCGATGAATAATTTTAACCTCCAGAAATTGCACAACCTCATCCTGGAATTATTACCTGAAGCCCCTCCCTACTATCCAAAGGATGCATTAACGGATAAATCAGAACGATTTATTGTTTCGGAAATGATACGCGAAAAAATTTTAATGCTTTATAAGAAAGAAATTCCTTATTCGGTGGAGGTTTCAATAGAATCATTTAAAGAAAGTGAGGAAATCATCAAAATATCGGGAGTGATTTATGTAGAAAGGGATTCACAAAAAGGCATAATTATTGGGGCTGGTGGACAAAAACTTAAAAAAGTTGGTACTCTTGCCAGAAAAGACATAGAAACTTTTTTTAACAAAAAAGTATTTTTGGAATTATTTGTAAAAGTTGATAAAAACTGGCGAAACAACGAAAAAGAATTAAAACGGTTTGGATACATAAAAAAATAAATCTAAACAATTAAAGAAAAAACGATGAGTAAAATTGTGGCGATAGTAGGAAGACCAAATGTAGGGAAGTCGACCATCTTTAACAGGTTAACCGAGTCAAAAGATGCAATTGTTGACGAAGTTAGCGGTGTTACCCGCGACCGTTTATACAGCAAATCCATTTGGAATGGCACTGAATTTTCTGTAATTGATACCGGCGGGTACATCACAAATTCGGGTGATATTTTTGAGGAGGAAATAAGAAAACAGGTACACTTAGCCATTGATGAAGCTGACCTTATTTTATTCCTGGTTGATGTGGTAAGCGGAATTACTGACCTTGATGAGGCTGTTGCAGATATTTTAAGGCGAACAAAAAAGAAAGTTTTACTTGTCGTCAATAAGGCTGACAATTCGGGAAGGGTATTAGAGTCAAATGAATTCTATTCACTTGGATTTGAAGAACTGTATGCCATTTCAGCAATTAATGGTTCAGGTACTGGTGAACTATTGGATAAAATTGTTGATTGTTTACCTGACAGTGCGGACGAAACACTGGATAATATCCCTAAATTTGCTGTTGTAGGGAGGCCCAATGTTGGAAAATCTACCATGATCAATACATTCCTGGGAGAAGAACGCAATATTGTAACCCCCATTGCCGGTACAACAAGAGATTCTATATACACCCGGTATAAAAAATTTAATCATGATTTTTATTTAATAGATACAGCAGGCTTGCGAAAGAAAGGTAAGGTATCTGAAGACCTCGAGTTTTATTCAGTTTTACGTTCTGTACGTACTATTGAAAAAGCTGATGTTTGCCTTGTAATGTTCGATGCTACAAGAGGTGTAGAATCACAGGACATGAATATTATGAACCTTGCCATACGCAACAACAAGGGGGTTGTAATACTTGTTAACAAATGGGACCTTGTTGAAAAAGACACCAACACAATTAAAGAATTTACCAAAGAAATAAAAAACCGGATTGCACCATTTAATGATGTGCCTATTTTATTTATTTCAGCCCTCACCAAGCAAAGGGTCCACAAAGTACTTGAAACGGCTATGGAGGTTTATGAAAACAAAACAAGAAAAATTAAAACTTCTTTATTGAATTCAGTAATGCTGGAAGCTATTACAAAAAACCCACCCCCTGCAGTCAAAGGAAAATATATACGAATTAAATTTGTTACACAATTACCTACCCATTCCCCAAAATTTGCTTTTTTTTGTAATTTACCACAATATATA
>JBNLCS010000337.1:0-7981 GCA_050303935.1 Bacteroidales bacterium | reverse complement strand
GGTGCAAATAACCCAAGACAATCCACTAATTCTGGCCAAATCTGATCTTACCGGAAAAATTTTACGAATTCATTTTGATGGCACTACCCTTGAGAAGATTTTCTAAAGTTGATCTTGTATAAAAAATTTCTTTTTTAAAATTCAATTTTTTTCAATCGATACTAAATTGTAATTTGAAGATGTTAAATTTATTTAAATAAATATTCAATAAACAAGTTGGGATGAAATTTTTTAAACTAGCTATTGTTGTTTTTTCAATTATTTCAGTTTTTAGATTAGATGCCCAGGATATTTTATTGGATAAAAACGTTGAAGACAGTATTATGGTGCCTGAAAGAGGACCCAACTCAAAGAAATTCAATCATTTATTTTATTCACTGGAAACTATAGTGCCTTTTAACGAAAAAGGCATCGATCAAAATTTTCTATTGTCCTATGGAAATGAATTTGGGCTCAGGCATAAGAGAAAAATAAATAAAACACTATCATTTGGATATTCTTTTTCATACAGTCTCCGTAATTTTAATCTAAAAACAGATTCTTCAAACATATTTCCGACAAATGAAACATTTGATAAAAAAATTATTCGTTTAAATGCTTTCAACATTGAATTTTATCAAAGAATCAGTTATGGTAAAAGAGGAAATTACATGGGAATATTTACTGATTTTGGTGTAAATGCCTCATGGAATTTTAATAACAAATACATAACAGAAAACCATGTTGGGAGTCCGTATGCAAAAAAAGTAATAACTCAAAACACACAACCCAATTATATACAACCTCTTAAAAGCTCACTAATTTTCAGATTTGGAGTAAACAACATTGTTCTTTGTATTAAATACGATATTACCAATAATATAAGTCAAACATTTTATAAAGAAGATTTAGAAGGGATTTGGATAGGTTTAGAAATTGGTTTACACCGTTAATAAACTCAGGCTAAATAATTCTTTTTATTTTACCCGTATCTGTTCGTATAAACTTTTGCTTAAATAGTATTTTTTTGGGTAATTCAAAGCGTGAGAGATTATTCTGTAATTGTTTATAAAGTTCCTTTTCTTCGCCCGGGTTTAATGTATTACCTTCTAATACAAGTACTACTTTCTCGCCCAGCAGTTCATCCGGTTGAGATGAAATAAAAAATGGCAATTCAATGATTTTAGAAATTTTCTTTTCCACCTGTTCGGGAAATATTTTTATGCCCCCTGAATTAATTACATGATCATACCTTCCTAACCAAACAAAATGCTTTTCATCGATAATTTCAACCACATCATTAGTCACGATCATTTCATTGGTTATTCCTGGCACTTGTATCTTCAAGCATCCTCTTTTATCCAGTTCTAACTTCACATTGTCCAATGTTTTGAAGGCGTTAGTAACATTATTTCCATTTACCCTTCGTAGGGCAATGTGTGAACACGTTTCTGTCATTCCATATGTTTCATAGACTTTACTTTTGAGTATCTGTGTTTTCTCAGACACTTCTTTTGTAACCGGTGCCCCTCCTACAATTATATTTTCTACTTTGTTCTTCATTAATGAATTAAAAGATTTTACCAATTGGTAAGGTGTGATTGCGGCAAAATAAATGTTGTGTTTAATATTTTTAAACGGATTTGATGAAGGTGGTACCACAAGTAAATTTACACCACTGTAAATAGCCCTTACAATCATCATTTTACCAGCAACATAATCCATGGGAAGGCACAACAATGCATTATAACCATCTTGCAGATCAAAAAAATTACTTGTCATTTGTGCGCTGATAAGCATAGCTTTCTTCTTAAGCCTGATAGGTTTTGGAGAACCTGTTGACCCAGACGTATTAACAACAACATAATCTTTCTCGTTTAACCATTCATCTATAAAAGCAATTAACTTTTCCGCCTCGTTTTCATTATTTAAACCACATTCCTCAGGAATATTACGATAATTTTTCTCTGTAAATGCAAGATTGTTTATTTTAATGTTGAACGATTTCATCTACTTTCCATGATTTTTCAAGGTCGTAAAACAAACATGCTTTATCAACATGCAATGGTGAAGGAATATTGTTTTTATATAAGCTTCCGGTACCTAAACCTTGTACCAATTTTGGTTTTAACGTATTTACCCACTGAGCAATAGCATTTAATCCAATATTGGATTCCAGGGCCGAGGTTACCCACCAGGATATGTTCAATTTCCTGGCCACGTCAATCCACTCCATAGTTTCCTGTAAACCACCTAAAACAGAAGGTTTTAATACAATAAATGCAGGAGTAATTTCACGCAGTAACGCGGTTTTATCATGTACAGAATGTATGCCAATTAATTCTTCATCAAAAGCAATCGGTATAGGAGAAATTGCACAAAGCCTTTCCATGTGTTCATATTGCTTTGGTTTTATTGGTTGTTCAATTGAATGAATAGAATATTCAGAAAGCCTTGTAAGCTTTTCCAGGGCTTCATCAGTTGAAAAGGCTCCATTTGCATCAAGCCTGATGGAAAGATCATATTCATTAAAGTTTTTCCTGATATATTTCAAAACAGAAAGTTCTTTCTCAAAATTTATGGCCCCTACCTTCATCTTCAAACAAGTAAAGCCAGCATTAAGCTTTTCATCAATTTGCCTGATCATGAATTGTTCATTCCCCATCCAAATAAGTCCGTTAATAGGAATTGGCATTCCCCCATCAGTAAAACCACTAGGAAAAAGTATCCGTCTTCCTCCATTTTCTAGGTCAAGCAGTGCTGTTTCGAAACCAAATTTAACAGAGGGTAATTTTTTCAGGAATTCTTCAGGAACTTCTTTGCTTTCATTTATCAGGGAACATATTTCCTTAATATTATTTTCATAATCATCGGAATAGTCGAAGCTTAAACCAGGAATTGTTGAACACTCCCCTATGCCAGTTTTCCCTTCTTTTTCTAGTATCAAAAAATATGTATCTTTTTGATTTAGAATCCCTCTGGATGTACCTGCCGGAAACTTAAATTGTAAAATAAGCTTTGTATATCTGGCTTTAATATCCATATTTTACATATTGAAAATACACCCTAACCCAAATGTAAAAGAAAAAAATAAGGTTGATAACGCAAGCTTCTTTAATTCAGCATTTAGCTCAAGCGGTTGGGTATTTTTCAATACGGTACTAATATCATTATAAAATAATGGTAACGCTAAAAAAAACAAAAACTGATAAACAGAATTAAAATGAATAATTGAATATATGGAAGTTGTGATTACTGCACCAGCAATTAATATAAGATGATATATTTTTGCGTTTTGATGCCCCATTATAACCACCAGTGTTCTTTTTGAAGATTTTTTATCACTTTCGTAATCGCGAAGATTGTTCAGGTTTAAAACACCTGCACTAAGCAAACCTATTGACGTTGCAGGAAGCAGCATATCGAACCTAAACGTACCTGTATGTAAAAAGTAAGTACCTAATACTCCTGTTAATCCAAAAAATACAAATACCATAATATCGCCAAAACCATAATAACCGTATGGTTTTTTGCCAACTGTATATTTTATAGATGCCACAATGGCTAACACCCCCAACACAAAAAAAATGAGAAATAATGCAATATTAGCACTTTGAATCCCTGTGAATATTAATGCTGACCCTGAAATAAAAGCCAGTACCAATATAAACTTCACCGCTCTTTTCATTTCTTTGGATGAAATTTTTCCGGCAGATACCATTCTTTCAGGCCCAATTCGTTCAGGGTTGTCAGTTCCCTTTTTAAAATCGCCATAATCATTTGCCAGATTTGAAAGAACTTGTAACAAGATCGTGGTAAGTGAAGCCAAAATAAAAACAAAAACATTGAATTTTTTTTCAGCAACAGCAATAAAACTAGCCAATATCGTACTCGACAGCGCAAGAGGTAAAGTTCTTAAGCGAGCTGCTTTAATCCAGTATTTTAATTTGCCCATTTGTTAAAAGTTAACTATATCATATACTAAAACAACCAACATCAATAAATGGTTAAGGCATTCTGGGATATTTCTTAAAATCAGGTTTCCTTTTTTCCAGAAATGCTTTTTTACCTTCCTGAGCTTCATCAGTCATATAATATAGCATAGTAGCATTCCCCGCAAATTCCTGTAACCCGGCCTGACCATCAAGTTCAGCATTTAACCCTGCTTTAATCATGCGAATGGCCAGTGGGCTCCTTTCCATAATAGTTTTGCACCACTCTACAGTCTCGTCCTCTAGCTTGTAAAAAGGAACTACAGTATTTACCAATCCCATTTCCAAAGCCTCATTAGCAGAATATTGACGACAAAGAAACCATATTTCACGAGCTTTTTTTTGACCAACAACCCTTGCCAGATATGATGATCCAAACCCTGCATCAAAGCTACCCACTTTTGGTCCGGTTTGCCCGAATATTGCATTTTCAGAAGCTATTGAGAGATCGCAAACCACATGAAGCACATGCCCTCCGCCAATAGCATATCCATTTACCATAGCTATCACAGGTTTTGGGATACTACGTATCATTTTTTGCAGGTCAAGAACATTCAAACGCGGAATTCCGTCTTTTCCTATGTAACCGGCAATGTTTTTTACATTTTGGTCACCACCACTACAAAAAGCCTTGTCGCCTGCCCCTGTTATTACAACCGTGTAAATATCCGAATTTTCGCGACAAATAACCATGGCATCACACATTTCTTTCACTGTATCAGGAGTAAAAGCATTTCTGTACCTGGGACGATTTATGGTTATTCTGGCTATTCCTTCAAAATAATCAAATAAAATTTCTTCGTAATCCTTTATTTTTTCCCAGTTTCTCATTGGTATTTATAATTTTTTGGCAAAGGTATAAAGAAATTTTATATCAGGCCCTGATTCTTTATGAATGAGATATCCATTTAAAAAATTAAACCATTATCCTGTAAAGTTCTCTGAAAACACGGGTATTTAAATCCATATTTGTCACCACTTCTAAAACAAAAGCTTTATCTGAATTAATTATTCTGGAAAACGTGTTTTTTAACCCATCTTTATCGATGGCTTTGTAATACGTTATACCAAAAGTTTTTGTAAGTTTTTCCAAGTTTACCTGATGATGGGTCAAAAGAAATGGTTTTACCCTGTTAAATGCATCTCCGGTTTTTATAAGGTTAAAAATGTTGCCCCCCTGGTTATTTAAAACAATTATTTTCAGATTTTGTGGAAACGTATTATTCCATAAAGCGTTTGAATCATAGATAAAAGAAAGGTCGCCACTCAAGAGAAAGTGTTGTTTTGGTGAGCCATATGCTGCTCCTGTTGCAGTAGAAACACATCCATCAATCCCTGAAGTACCCCGGTTAGAATAATAGGTAATATTATTACGGTTTGTTATTGTTTGCGTTAGTCTTACCGGAGAACTATTGGCTAAATGAAGCACAGCATTTTGAGGTAAAATATTGATTATTTCCCATGTTGCAGTCAGATCAGAAAAATCAGCCTTTGCGAGGTAAACTTGGATCTTTTCTTCAATTTTTACTTTCCTGCTATTCCATTCTAAAGAGTATCCTGATTTTTTTTCATTCGAATGTAATAAGCTGTTCAACACAATCAACGGATCATTAACAAGAACCTCTCCCTTGGTTTGATATGTATTCACTAACTTTTCCTCTTTGCCTATTTGAACATGCAGTTTAGCTTTGTTTTTGCGCAGAAACTGTTTCATTCGTTTTGAAACAACTGGTCCTCCAAGCGTAATCAGTAAATCAGGTTGGAAATTTCCCTCTTCACTCACCTGAACGGAAGCAAAAAAGGGTTCAGGAAAATTAATAATTTTTTCACCACTTATATTCGCAATATTTTCTGCCAGCACTACCACATCTGTTCTTTCACTTAGTTTCTCCAGAATTTCTTCTAACTGTTTATCCCGACACATGCTTCCGGCAATAATCAGTTTTTTTTCAAAATCCTGCCAGTTAAAATCAAGTTTCAACACTTTATCTGGCAACCTATTATCAATATTTTTTGCTAACGTACTTATGGGTTGCCCATTTACAGATGGTAATTTTTCATATAGTGGCTCCCTGAGTGGAATGTTTAAATGCACAGGACCTTTTTTACCCTCTGTTGCTGTTGTAATAGCCTCACCAACTATTTGATGGTATTTGATTAAATCATTATGTAACAATGTTTCAACCGGAAGGTTAACCTGATATTTTATATGATTTGCAAACAATTGTGTTTGTCTGATAGTTTGTCCATCACCCTGATCAATCCATTCAGGCGGCCTGTCCGCTGTAAGAGCTATGATTGGAATTCCCAGGTAAAAGGCTTCAGTAATTGCCGGATAAAGATTTACGGCAGCCGTACCTGATGTACAAGTTATTGCTACTGGTTGGCCAGATTGTTGTGCCAATCCAATTGCGAAATATGCAGCTGACCTTTCATCAACAATACTTATACATTCTAACTTACCAAATGAAACCAACGAGTTTATTATAGGGGCATTTCTGGATCCTGGACAAACAACTACTTTATGTACACCATGGTAATAAAGAATGGCCGGTAAGTCTGCCAATCCTTGCAATCTATGGTATACATCAGACATTAAATAGTAAACTTATTTTTAATAACAGATAAAAGTGTTTCCAGTTTTTGTTCTGTTTCCTTCCACTCTTTTTCAGGTATCGACTTGCCGGTAATTCCAGCACCGCTATATAAAACTATATGATTATTCAAAATTTGTAAACATCTTAAATTCACAAATATATTACTTGATTGATTGAAATTCACAGGCCCAAGATATCCTGAATAATAGCTACGCTCATGTTTCTCAAGGTCTTTAATTAATTTACGTGCTTCTTCTACCGGTAAACCACACACAGATGGCGTTGGATGCAACGCTGATAATAAATTATTGAGTTTATTTTTACCAAGGGGTATGTTAAAGGAAAACTCGGTTTTTAAATGTACCAGTTTTGCGGCCTTTTCATTAAATGGCCCTTTCGTACTACTGATATTAGCTTTTAAATGATTTAGTTTTTCTTCAATATAGTGTGAAACAACTGCCTGTTCATGTATTTCTTTAACCGACCATTCCACATTCTCAACAGGTACCCCATTTAAATATTTTGTACCTGCAAGGGCTACTGTATGAAATTTTTCTTTGTTTGCAAACAACAACGGTTCCGGTGATGCGCCCATCCAGATTCCTGTACCTGGCATGTTTGCCATAAAGCAAAAGGCATTAGGATATGTATTATTAATATCCGCAAACAATTCTGCACAAACATTATCAGCATAATCAAATTTCAAAACCTGTGTACGTGATAAAACAGCCTTATCAATCTTTTCACTGTTTATTAAACCAATAATTTGTTCCGCATTATTAATAAAATTGTTTTTAGAAGTAGTTTCCGGTATATTTTCGTGTTGACGAGATGCGAAGCTTACATGTGTAATTTCCTCAAAAATTTCCTGATCAATTTTATTACTGCAAAAAATATAATCAGGTTGTAATAAATATTTCTTATGTTCACTTGATTTTTCGTCAAACGGTGCAAAAATAAAACTGGTTTCCGAATTTATTTCTTCATTTATAGAGATTTGCTTTGGCTCCTTAGATACTTGCACAAAAGTGGTTAACTCTTTGTTACCCGGCATTGAAAATGATGCGAAAGAAATATTATTTTCAACACATTTTAAAAGTAAACTATTTAAATCAACTTCTTTCCCCACTTGTTCAGCCATTTCTATCTTCCTCCAAATTATTTATTTTAAGGATCATATTTGTTATTCGACAAACTGAAATTAACTTTTCGTTTTCATCTTCGACCCTTATATTCCACACATGGCTCCTTTTTCCCTGATGAATAATTTCAGCCTTTGCAATTACTTTTCCTTCATTTGCACTACTTATATGATTTCCATTAATTTCCATTCCTAAGACATTAAACTTTGTACGATCCACCAATACGAATGAACCTGCACTGCCAACGGTTTCAGCAAGTGCCATGATAGCA
>JBNLCS010000336.1:0-3714 GCA_050303935.1 Bacteroidales bacterium | reverse complement strand
TGACCGGGCGTTTACTATTTTTAAATCAGAATATATTGACAAATAAAACATAGCCATGGATCAGTGGAAAAATTTTAGTAAAGGATTTTTAAAAGAAAATGCAGTTTTTGTATTATTTCTTGGAATGTGCCCTACCCTGGGAGTAACAACTTCTGCCTTTAACGGTTTGGGTATGGGGCTTGCAACAACTTTTGTATTGGTTATGTCCAATTTATTGGTTTCACTCGTTAAAGATTTTGTTCCCGGTAAGGTAAGGATCCCTGTATTTATTGTAATTATTGCCACTTTTGTTACCATAGTCGAATTATCTATGCAGGCTTACTTACCTGATCTTTTCAAACAATTGGGATTATTTATCCCGTTAATTGTAGTTAATTGTGTTGTTTTAGGACGGGCCGAAGCTTTTGCTTCTAAAAATACAATTATATCTTCGGTTATTGATGGTTTGGGCATGGGACTGGGATTTGCTATGGCGCTTACCATTCTTGGTAGCGTACGTGAGATACTTGGTAGCGGAACTTTAACCATTGTCCCCTCTTTAAAAATTACCATTTATCAGGGTGATGGGCTTTTACTTTTTGTATTGGCTCCAGGAGCATTTATTGCGTTAGGATACCTAATTGTTATTATGAATAAAATTTCTAAAAAACAGAGCTAAACAAAAATAATTATGGAATACGTATTAATTATTATATCAGCAGTATTTGTAAATAACATATTATTACACCAATTCCTTGGTGTTTGTCCTTTTATTGGTGTATCGAACAGAATTACAACTGCAATAGGTATGGCTGGTGCAGTTACTTTTGTTATGACAATTGCCACTCTTGTAACCTATATTATTCAGCATTCAATCTTAGAGGTTTTTAACATTGCTTTCATGCAAACAATTACTTTTATATTAGTAATTGCATCTCTTGTTCAACTGGTTGAAATTATACTTAAAAAGGTAAGTCCATCTTTGTATCAGGCATTAGGGATTTTCTTACCACTAATTACAACAAATTGTGCCGTTTTAGGGGTTGCAATACTTGCTGTTCAAAAAGACCTTAACATGCTTCATAGTGTGGTATTTGCTGTAGGTAATGCGTTAGGTTTTGGTTTAGCTCTGATAACTTTTGCTGGCATAAGGGAAGGGCTAGAATTAGTTAGTATACCTAAATCATTAAAAGGAGTACCTATCGCGTTTATAGTTGCAGGAATTCTGGCAATGGCATTCATGGGATTTGCCGGAATTGTAAAATAACGAATCTTTTGATTACTGAAATAGATTATTTACCATTGAATCTATACCATTCATAAAAGATGACTTGATTAATTGCATAAAAATCAAGTTATTGTCTTAAAATATGTAAAAATTGAAAGAGACATTGAAAAAATGGGTGCCAGTAAAAGTTAAAAACAAAACAGAGTATTTAGTTTTTAAATATTTGCTCGATAAAGGATATAAAGTTTATATGCCATTATTGAGATACAATATAATGGTTGGTGAAAAAGAAAGCTGGAGACTTAAACCAATATTTAAAAACAAATTATTTATTTACATATCAGAAGATGAATTTATAAAACTTAATATTAATGATGATTTAGGTGTAAGCTTCTATTTAAAATCACTAAAACCTGAATGCATTAGCAACAAACACATGCTTTTTCTTAAAAAAGTATTGTCAGAAAATGAATCTGTGATAATAGTTAACAGATTAAAATTTCTTGAACCTTATTTAAATATTGAACTTCCTGATTTTGGAGAGATCTCTCTTAGCAGGTCAGAATATAAAGAAAGGGAAGTTATTGTTTGGAAAGTACCTGTTATTAATTCGTATGTCCTATTGAAGCCCAATTCGGTATTTTTAAAATATCTTGAATATGAATATCAGGATAGGCTTGTTGCAAGATAGGTCTATTTTTAATATACCTAATAATTTAGTTTCATAAACTTAAAAATGGATTTGTAAAGTTAACCGGTTAAAAACCTGTAGGTAAATCTGTTTTTTTATAATTTGAAATTTATTATATTTAGCCTAACTATATTTATTTTGGTGCTATTTAGCAACATTTAAATAAAATGTACGTTAAATTTTGAAAATAAGGAAGCATGGAACCTTTAAACATAAGATCAACAGAAGATACCCCAAAAGTGATTTTTGATCCGTTCAAAGAATTATTTGAAATTTCCGGGCGCTCGCTTCCTGAAGATGTTAACAACTTTTTTAAACCCATATTAGATTGGTTGCATGAATATTTTGAGAGCCCCAATCCCAAAACAGTCTTTATTTTAAATTTACAATATTTTAATACCGCATCATCAAAGATATTAGTTGAAATATTTACTTTTCTTGAGGAAAAGTATGAGAATGGATACGACGTAGAGGTTAAATGGTATGCTGTTGAAGAGGATGAAGATATTATTGATGCAGGAGAAGAATATGCCGAAAATGTTAACCTGCCATTTGAAATTATTAAAGTAGAGGAGTAGTTTTTTTGTTATTTAAACGTTATATTATAATTAATTAATCGTTAAATAATTAAAATTTAGATTGTTATTTGTGTTTGTCATTAAAAATTTTCTTAACTTTATCTAAGTTAGATATTCGGTAGTTAAATAGTTAGACTTTACATCATGAAGGAAGGTTATATTTCCAGTATTCGTGATTTTATCACGGTCAATGGTAGAAAGCAAAGTAAGATGGATATTAACAGTTTGGGTAATTTGCATCTTATTGGTTTTGCACCATCAAAGTTAATTAATGGTAAAAGATTGTATAGAAACCTGGTAAATTTTATTCAGGAAAATGATATTCTTGAAAAAAATATAGATGACGAGCCCTATATATTTGAGAAAATAGTATTGTATGTAAATCAACAAAAGTGGAAGCGGGAAAAACTGGTTAATATTAGGGAATTTAAGGATGATATTCATAAATATGATCAAAGCGAGAGGGCGATTACGAAGAGGTCAAATATATCATATAATACAGTAGAATATAGTATAATTGAAAAAAAGGCCGGGAATACGAAACAAACAAACAATGATATTGAATTAACTTATTTGTTAAATCAGTTTGAACATTGGTTAAATGATTATTTAAAAATATTTTCGGATAGTTTTAATAAAAAAAATGACTTGATTCAATTATTGAAATTAATTATTAGTAAATAATTCTGAATATTTGCTTTTTTCAATTCAATCAGTTTACTTCACTTCTTTTTATTAAGCAACATAAGCATTGAGAACAATCAGGGCTATAATATATATTATATCTGTTATTCTGTTAATATCATCATGCGAGGATTTACCATGTAGAAAAGATATGGTTAACCCAACACTTGGTATGGCGTTATTTGAAAAAGACAGTACCGGTTTGACTAAAATTGAGGTTAGGGCTGAATTTAAAAGCATCCAAGTGGGAAATATTTTTTTTGAAACTGAGGGTAGCAGCTTTTCAGCCTTCAGATTACCTTTAACACCAAATTTACCTGAGGAATTAATTTCCCTTAATTATTCGAGTATAAGAAGAATTGAGAAGTATACACAAGAGGTTAATATTGAAAGTATCGATACTATAGTACCTGGAGATTCCTTAAGGTACGAGAATATTATATCAGCAGATACAATTGTTCTAGATTCATTATGTTATTTTGATACCATACAAAATATGGATATTTGTAATGACACTAATCTTTGGGTAATACAAAGTATACGAAAGGAGAATA
>JBNLCS010000335.1:0-4076 GCA_050303935.1 Bacteroidales bacterium | reverse complement strand
ACAATGCCATTAAATATTCATTAAGAGGGGCTAAAATAAGTGTTGAGGTTGATGGAGACCAACCCTATATAATTACAATAATCAGTTATGGAAATAAAATTAATAATACTGAGGAGATTTTTGAACTATATTATCGTGAACAAGAATTTACTGAAGGTCTTGGGATAGGTATGTATATAACCAAAAAAATATTTGATGTTCATGATTGGAAAATTTCTTGTCAAAGTAAACATCTTTCAAAATATAACATTCATTTTCTCTACCATTATAATAGTTTGAAATTAGATCAAAAATATAATTATATTCCACAAAACTTGACTGCTACTTTCAAAGAGTTTATTGAAATGTCAAATAATGAAAAATTTATCAATTCTTATAAGGATCATATTTCTTATTATAATACTCCGTTCAGGTACTTTCCTGATCCGGAAACTTTCAGGGCACAATATTCTGAAAACACGTATCTAAACATTTTTAAAATTAAAATCAACCCCGAAAATGAATGTTTCAAAAAAAAGAGTTTTAATAGTTGAGGATCAAGGCACCATGTATGATGCTCTTAGAAATGGTGTGATTAATGTTGGGCATGAAGTTATAAGCGCTGTTCAGATTTCTGAAGCTAATTACAGGTTTAATAATGAAGATCCTCATTTTATGATATTAGATTGTGATGTTATTCCCGTTGGTTTAACTTCTGAAGAAATAAATGAGTCCCAGACAGGAAGAATCTCAGGCTGGATATGGCTGGTGAATTATATTCTACCCAAACATCCTGGATGGAAAAGTAAAGTAATTGTTTATTCAAAATTTACCCATTTACTGCATAAATATGATAAAGAGTATAAAAATAAGGGCATTCTAATTTTAAGTAAAAAAGAATATGAGATTTCAGATGTCATTAAGAATACAGTTAAAATGATTCAAAAAAATGAGAAACTTTCTAGATAAAATTATAACAAATAAATACAGTGTTATCAATATAACATTCTTTTTATTATTTCTTTTAATACTTATATTCACAATAATTTCAGGAATTGACAACACAAGAACAAAAAAAAACCTAACGCAATTGGTTGATAAATGTACCATTCAACCAAAAATATATGTCGATTCAGCTTTTATTAAGAATAATAACACTTTAGACTCTGGGATTTTGAAAATAGAAATTAGTATTGACAGTAACTATCTCCATATAATATCCACAAATTTTGAGAAAAACGTACAAAAACTTGAACGTTATAAGGGCAATTTTTTGGATAACAATTCCATATCGTATTTACTTCAAATTCTTTCTTTTTTTGTGATAGGACTGGGAGTTTATTTACTGAACAGAGGAAATATAATAGTAAGTACGTATGAGAATTCATTTATAAATATAAACGAATTGGTAAATACTATTCAAGAAACCAATGTACTGGTTCGAATATGTGAAAATATTAATTATGTTTCAATATTCTTTAGTGAAAAAGATGACCTTGAGAAATTATCTAAAAAGAAAAAAAATAATCACGATTATAACTCTGCTGATTTAAGAAATGCATTTAGGATTAGGAAAGATTTAGATGAAATAAACCATCACTTAGATGGAAAAAATATCTCCTGCATTACAAAATATGGAAAGAGAGTGAGTATAAGTTTGCTAAGAGATACTCAACAAAGGATTAACAAAAGTTTAGATAGTACTTCAGATTTTTATTATGATATATATACCTTGTTGGCAAATACTATATCAAGAATTAATGAACTTGAGGTTAGTAATCTTGATAAAAACAAATTTAATCATAATAAAAACGATATTTAGTTCTAAAATAAATTAATTTCATTAAAAATTACTGCAACAAAAGAAAATGCTCGAAATTTCAGACCTTGAAATAGTTCACTATTCTTTCTCCCTGAATACCTTGCACTTTCCTTTTCTCATTACATTTTTTATTTTCACAACTAAAATTTATGAAACGAGGAGGAACGACGAACTTATCGAAGGTAATAAGTCTGTTTATGAAAATATACCATAGTATTGCATCAATCTCCAAAACCAATATAACAAGGCCATTTTTATCAATATGTTATTTTGTAAACGTGGACCCTCCTATTTTCTAACGTCTTCTCAATACTCTTGTAGTTACATCTCATTGCTTTTGTAACTACATTGCAGCAAAGATGTAACTACAAAACCAGGGTGTTTATAAATGCAAAAAAAAACCTCCGCTATGGGAGGGGTTTTTTCTTTAAATGATTTAAACTGCTAACCTTCGCTTCCATTTATTTTATGATAACTGGCATTGGAAAGCCTGGCTTTGATATCGGAAGAGGGACGGTAAATAACCCTGGCTTTCCTGATATTGCTGTGGTTGAATTCTTCCTAGGTTTCGGTACCCTTAGAAGAGATGTTTACGCTTAAATTACCCATATCACCCAGTTCAATGATGTCGCCATTTAACAAATGAGAAGGTATTTTACGGGAAAGAGAAATAAGAACGGCCATTAAGGTCCTGCCATCCGTAATTTCTTCACTTAGTGGTTTTAGGGTGATGTGGTTACGTTGTGTAATACTGGCATAGAACCTTTTATCTCCACCACCGGCAACTCCGGGTTGCCCTTTTTGGATTAAATGATATTTAATTTGTGCCATAATAAAAGAATTTATTGGTTTATAAATATTGAATTACTTAGGTTACAGGAAATCAAAATACGTGCTATAACGTTATGTTTTAAACTGAAAAATAATAAATATTCTTGAAGGTTTTAAAGAAATAGGTTTTTGTCTGCAGTATTCAGTTTTTTTTAGGAATCAAATGCTTTTATCAAATAGCAATAAGCATTTTTATAACTTTTGTTATAAAGGGGCGCAGCGGACATCCCGGCACAAAGTGAACATCGGGATTTTTTGTCCTGCCCTGGTTTTCTATATCCCACTCGCAAGCGAAGCGGGAAGGGCAAAACGCCACCCCTCGAAACAAAAAATCCGCCAACCAAGACAACGACGAAGCCGAGCTCGCGGACACAATTTAAAAATTAATATATTTTGTGAGCAAAAAACCTATTTCCTCACAGTAAAATCCGAAACCAAAAGAGCCCCGAAACAAACCGATGCCGTGTTCTCCCACTGGCGAAAAAGCGGAAAAATCCCCGCATAGCGGGAAAGAAAATCTGACGGCGGTGTCCGCCGTGTCCATCCCCTTGATGGAAAAATCATATCCTTTGACGATGAAAATCTCTTTCTACATCGCCCGGATGCTTTAAATCTCAGGCTTAATGATTTTTGGTTTGCAGCCACGGTTCGATTTTTGTTTGGACCCCTGATCTGTGGCCCTTCCAAATATACGTATTGGTTTTCCCTTATGTCCATTAAAAAAGGGATTGCCATGGCATCAAAAGCATCTGTTAGTTTTTGATCGACCCCATAAAGGGCATCGCCCCCGATATAGTCAAACCTGGTCCCGAGTGAAATTCGGTGGTTGATGATTTCAAGTGCCAGTTCTTGCTTGGTCTTGAATTCACGTTGACCTAAAGGCTCTTTTGCTTTTTCCAATCGCTGTTTGTCTGATGCCCAGCTTTTTGGCAGGTATAATTTACTATCAATTAACGTTGCCCCCCCTTGGATCAAGGCTGCATAAACGGCTACTTGCGAATTGTCTATTTTCCCGATATTGCCACAATATTGCCTGTCGACACCAATAGATTGTTTGCCTTTTTACGGACACCGGTTTCGTCAATATGCAAGCCTATAAACTTATTGGTTGTAAAATTTGAACTGGCCTGTTTACTGGCATGGTCCATTACTCCCTGTGCATTCCAAGATGGATCAGAAATAAAATGTTGTGTTTGATAATAATCTTTGCAAACTCCGGTTTCTGATAATCGTTGCAGGTTTGATAAACTACTTGGCCAAATAGACTGGGCATATTCGATTGCCTTGTTACTGACATTGTGTTTGCTAACTTGGAAAACATGCTGAATTTCAGATAAATACCCAGTTAGCCGTTTAACGGCCAGTTTCAGTGTTTTTCATTTTCTTTTGTATTTTTAACTCGTGTTGGACATGCACGCAATTTACTAGAAATATGTTTTTTGAT
>JBNLCS010000334.1:0-1993 GCA_050303935.1 Bacteroidales bacterium | reverse complement strand
CTATTTATGATGAGCATATTGCTCATTTGCCTGGCTGTAGCTTTGTTAACATCAAAACTTGGTATGTCACTTGCTTTTGGTGCTTTCCTTGCAGGATTGATGATATCTGAATCTGAGTACAGCCATAATGCATTTGGAAACCTTATTGTTTTTAAAGATACATTCACCAGCTTTTTCTTTGTTTCCATTGGTATGTTGTTGGACTTTACTTTTATAGGTGAAAATTATATGCTTGTGATCTCCACCATTGTACTTGTTATTGTTGTAAAAACATTAATTGCCGGGGGCACAGGTTTTATTCTTGGTCATACATTCAGGGGTACGGTAATTGTTGGGTTATCGTTATGCCAGGTAGGTGAATTCTCATTTCTTTTAGCAAAAATTGGGCTGGATAGTAACCTGTTTGGGCAATTTTATTACCAACTTTTCCTGGCTGTTGCTGTTATAACAATGTCAGTTACGCCACTGTTGGTTGAATTGGCCAATCCATTGGCCAGCCTGGTATTAAAACTTCCGTTACCAAAATTTCTTGTTGACGGAATATTTCCGTTACCCCAAATTAGCATACCAGAAATGAGTGGCCATCTGGTAATTATAGGAAAAGACACCCGGGCACAAAAGTTGTCGTTCATGGTTAAATACCACAACATAAATTATGTATCCATTGTTTTTGATCCCGTAATGGCCCGGGAAAGAATTTCTGCCGGCGAAATGGTGGTTTATGGGGATGCCGTAAATGAACCAATATTAATGAAGGCACATGCTGATAAGGCTGAAATCATAGTTACTTCAGTAGGGGATGTTATTGCTTCTATGGCCATTATAGAGAAGGTGAGAAAAATAAACCCCCATGCCTTTATCCTTGCCAGGGCAAATAATATGAATGACATGGAAGAACTGTTTAAAATGGGTGCAGATCATGTAGTGCCTGAAAAATTTGAAACAGCCATTGAATTGTTCAGTAGGATTTTAACCAAGAAATTGTTACCTAAGCGTGTAATAAACCGTGCCCTGGCAGAAGTACGAAATAATTACTATGGCATTTTCAGGGAAAAAAATGATAAAAATTTACCCAATATTTTAGATGACCTTCCAAACATTGAGATTACTGCATTTAAAATTGATGAGAATTCACCGGTAGTAGGAAAATCGTTGTATCAGGTACATTTAAGAAAACACACCGGTTCAACTTTATTGGCCATTAAAAGGGCTGACAATATAATAGAACATCCTGAACCAGATATAATTTTTCAAAAAGGTGATGTAACCTATGTGTTAGGTAAGCTTGAACAAATTGAAAAAGCTTATGACTTGTTGGCAAGAGAAGAACAAAATAAAAATGAAGACGAATGAAACATCCATGCGCTGGCGTTCACAACAAGGGTATGGACAAAACATTGCCTGCCCCGAATTTTCGGGGGATGTTCAACAGTCAAATATTACAAATGCTAAATATTTTTTTGTATTTTATTATAAAACATATGTTTAATTAAATTTTATTCAGGTGAAACGAAAAATTTTTTCACGTATAAATAAGGTAAGGGCAGCACGATTTGCCAGAAAATCAAAAAAAATGATTGCCAGGACTTTATCAGGAATGGGACAGGAAGCCAGAGAAACGAGAGACATGGCAAATTCGTTCTTTCGTTTACTGGAAACAAAACTTAAGCTGAACGAAAGGTCTGTACCACCAACTGATGAAGAAGTTGCTGCAGCCCTTGAGCAATTGAAAGATGTAGGGCGTTTTACCATCTTTTCAGGCATTTCAATTTTGCCTGGTGGTGGTTTTTCCCTGCTTGGACTGGAAATGCTTGCAAAAAAAATGGGGGTTAAAAACTTTACATTCATACCGTCAGCTTTCAGAAAACAAGAAACTGGGATTATTGTTAAAGAAAATAAAGTAATTATTAAAGACAAACTGAATCCCGATACAGGGATAAAAGAATAGACATGCAATATGTAGCATTTTTACGTGGAATAAACGTGAGCGGTC
>JBNLCS010000333.1:0-1852 GCA_050303935.1 Bacteroidales bacterium | reverse complement strand
TTAGTTCAAAAGATGCTTTGGCTATTCTTTTCGATAAGGAGGCTTCGTCATCAGTTCCCCTGTTTCTCAGTCTGGATTCTAGTTCTTTTAACGAAGGGGCCATTATAAAAATAGAAAGGGCTTTGTTGCCGAATTGTCTTTTTAGGTTTATACCACCCATTACATCAATATCAAAAATTACATGTTTTCCTTTGTTCCAAATCCTTTCCATTTCGCTTTTCAGGGTGCCATAATATTGATTTTCGTATACTTCTTCCCATTCAATAAAATTATTTGTTTTAATTTTGTCCCTGAATTCATCGCCGGATAAAAAATAATAATCTTTGCCATTGATTTCTCCGGGCCGAGGCTCTCGTGTACATGCAGATATTGAAAATTCCAGGTTCAGGTCTTTTTTAAGGATTTCTCTCACAATTGTAGTTTTACCGGATCCCGAAGGAGCGGAAAATATAATTAATTTACCGTCCATACCTTTTACAAAACGTTTAAAACCTGTTCTTTAATTTTTTCCAGTTCATCTTTCATTTGAACAACAATTTTTTGAATATTAGCTTGGTTTGCCTTAGAACCTAATGTGTTAATTTCTCGACCGATTTCTTGTGAAATAAAATTTAATTTTTTCCCCACATTATCTTCATTATCTATAGTTTGAGTAAAATAAGTACAATGGTTTTCAAGTCTTGTTTTTTCTTCTGATATATCTAATTTTTCAAGATAATAAATCATTTCCTGCTCAAAACGGTTTTTATCAACATTTTTTTTATCCACCAGTTCTTTTATGTTTTCATTTATTCGGTCTTTAATGGTTTTCATTCGTTGGTTTTCAAACTGAGGGATTTCTTTTAATAATTGAAGGATATTATGTACCCTTATTTTTAAATCCCTTTCTATACTTTCTCCTTCCTGCTTTCTGAAACTGATACACTGGTTGAGGGCATCATTTAGTTTGTTTTCTATTTGGTGCCATATTTCATCATTCAGCTTTATTTTACTGTTGGATATTACATCTGGCATTTTTAATGCGGCAAGCATAAGTCTGTCAGACAATGCTATATCTTTATCACCGGCTATTTTGGCTATTTTTTCAAAATAGGATTCAAATAAATCTTGGTTAATGTTGGCCAAACCTTCTGAACTATCTTGTTCAAGTACAAATAAACAATCTATCTTTCCCCTTTGTAGTTTTGAAGATATAATACCTCTGATTGCAAATTCTTTATCACGCAAATCAAAAGGAATTTTACAATTTAAATCGAGTTGTTTGCTATTTAAGCTTTTAATCTCAATGCTTAATTTAAGGTTACCAAGATCACACAAAGCTTTCCCAAAACCTGTCATGGAATATAACATGCTTACTTCTTTTAATTAATGAAATGCTAAATAAAGATATTAAAATACTGTTGTAATACAATCAGGCGTAAGTAAATATCTTTTCTACCATATATTCTTTAACAATTCTCTGGATATTCATCAAACGATAGGATTTAGGTATCCTATTAAGAAAATAGTTTATATTTTCACTTTGATCAAGAAGTTGATACGTCGGTTGGAAATTAATGTCAAAAACCCAGCTTATTCGTAACAAAAAGAGGTCAAATTTTGAAAATTCCCCTTCGAGCCTCACAACCTGGCGTCTGGTAAAAGCATTTAATATAGGGTCTGGGATTTTATAGTTTTTGTCTTCCGGACTATTCATTTCAATTTCCTGCAAGTCGTATTCTTTTACTACTTTAAGGATATCAATTTTGTCGGCATCTCTTAGGATGCGACTGCAGATGTTTATTTCGTGATCACTACATTCTTGAATATATGCTTTGTTATGGTTCAAAATAATTGCACAAACCTTTTCTTT
>JBNLCS010000332.1:0-9541 GCA_050303935.1 Bacteroidales bacterium | reverse complement strand
TATACACACGGAACCCGGGTTCATTGCCTTCATTGATCTTTTCCGCTTCATCTGGGTTAGTAAAAAATCTTATACGAGTTAATTCCACACCCCAAAAAAGACCCACATGTTGTTAGTTTGATTAATAAAAAAAGTGCGTCCTTTCAGAAATATTTTAGTGAATATTGTTTTTAATTTTTTTTAGGAAAATCATAAAAAACCTGCTTCACATTGTTTTTAGATACTTTAGACCATGAATTTGTAGTAAAAGTGATATCGGCAATGCCAGCAGTTGGAATATAATCAACAGTTGTTTCAAAAAACATGTTGGCAAGGTTTGTAATAATGGGGTTATGTCCAAAAAGCATCTGGCAAGACACAGCATCCGAAGTATCTTTTATAAAATTAAGTATTGAAATTTCATCCGCAAAATACAATATATCGTTAATTTTTAAATCATTAGATGAAAAACCCAATTCTGATGCAAAAATTAAAGCGGTATGTAAAGCCCTTACCGCAGGACTTGATATAACCTGATCAGCAATAACACCTTTCTTTTTTAAACGGGCAGCCATTTCATAAGCATTCCTGATACCACGGTTTTTAAGGGGCCTGTCTGTATCAGCCACATTTTCATAACCCCATGACGATTTGCCGTGTCTTATTAAAAAAAGTCTTTTTTCTTCAACCATATCGGTGATAATATTTTGCAACAAAATTAATTGTTTTAAAAATACATCAAGATTTTTAATTTTAAATATTTATTAAATCAGCTTATTAATGCATCATCATTCCTCCACTGGCCAAAAATACCATGAACATGATTGCATATAATGCAAGTGCAATTATCATGAGTATACCCACATACTGATAATGTGCCCTGAGTCGAGACATGGCTTCATTTAAAAAAGCATTATCGCCATTTTGTATTGCTTTATTAGTTTTATCTGCAAATTGGAATAAAAATAAACACGGAAAAAAATATACCAAGGCAATAATCAAATAAATAAAAGTTATAAACCCTCCTGATATTATGCTTATAGGTGACGGGCCCATTGCTGAAAAAGATCTCATCATAGAGCCTGCAAAGAATGCCATTATCACAAGCAAACCAATAAATACAAAGCCGACTATTGCTATAAAACGCGCCCACTTACTGGCTGTTAAGAGTTCATTTATTCCACGACCGTCTAATTCCGGTTTTTGATCATTTTGAAATTCCATGATTCAAGTTTTTAATGTTAGTTTATAATTTTAATAATAACCCTTCAATATATAGAATTTTTAAAAAAATAAAAACAGAAAACGGATTAAAAAGCAGGTAATAATACTTTTCAACACAGGACATATTAACGTTACAATTAGAATAAACAACATAACCCATTCATTTTCTTCTAAATAAAACATTTATAAACATTTTTATTCACACTTTCATGTTGAAAAAGAAATATCCATATTGGTCACTTCATGAATATATTTGTGCTAATTAAATGTAAAGTATGACAGCACAATATTCGGAAGACAGCATACGTACCCTTGATTGGAAAGAACATATCCGACGAAGGCCCGGAATGTACATCGGCAAATTGGGTGACGGGAGTTCACAGGATGATGGAATATACATTTTACTTAAAGAGGTGATGGATAATTCCATTGATGAATATATGATGGGGTTTGGAAAAAAAATAGATATCAATATAACCGAAGAAGGTGCTGTTAAAGTCAGGGATTATGGAAGGGGCGTGCCATTGACCAAATTAGTGGATGTAGCGTCCAAAATGAATACTGGTGCCAAGTATGATTCAAAAGCATTTAAAAAATCAGTTGGGTTAAATGGTGTTGGAATTAAAGCAGTAAATGCATTGTCTTCTAAATTTGTTATCAAGGCTTACCGTGATGGAAAAATGAAGACAGCCTCTTTTGACAAAGGAAATATTGTGGAAGATAATCCGGTGGAAGATTCAAATAAGCCAAACGGAACTTTTGTAGCGTTTTACCCTGACCCGGAAATGTTTGGAAACTATCGTTATATTTCTGAATTTGTTGAAACTCTGATAAAAAACTATGTTTACCTAAACTCAGGTCTCACAATAAACTTTAATGGCAAGGCATTTTTCTCAAAGAACGGGTTAAGTGACCTGTTAGAACAAAACATGAGCACAGAGGGATTGTACCCAATAATACACCTTAAAAACCATGATATTGAGGTTGCACTAACGCATAGCAACCAATATGGCGAAGATTATTACTCATTTGTTAACGGACAACACACCACCCAGGGAGGGACCCATCTGATTGCATTTAGAGAGGCTGTTGTAAGGGTTGTAAGAGAATTTTATAACAAAAATTTTGAAGCAGCTGATATTCGTAGTGGAATTGTTGCCGCCGTTAGTGTTAAAGTTGAAGAACCCGTTTTCGAGTCGCAAACAAAAACAAAACTTGGCTCAAAAGACATGGGGCCACAGGGCCCATCAGTTCAAAAATTCATCAATGATTTTATCAAAAAGGAGCTAGATGATTTTTTACATAAACATACTGAAATAGCAGAAACCCTTTATAAAAAAATTCTTGAATCGGAAAAAGAACGTAAAGCAATTCAGGGTGTACAAAAACTAGCCAGGGAACGGGCTAAAAAAGTAAGCCTGCATAATAAGAAATTACGTGATTGCAGAATACATTACAATACCAATAGTGATGAAAGGCTGCAATCAACTATTTTTATAACCGAAGGGGATTCGGCAAGCGGATCAATTACAAAATCAAGAAATGTTAATACCCAGGCCGTATTCAGTTTAAAAGGAAAGCCACTGAATACCTTTGGGCTTACGAAAAAGATAGTGTATGAAAACGAAGAATTTAACCTGCTCCAAGCTGCTTTAAATATTGAAGAAGGAGTTGAAAACCTTAGGTACAATAATGTAATTATTGCAACCGATGCCGATGTTGATGGTATGCATATTCGACTTTTATTAATCACATTCTTTCTTCAGTTTTTTCCTGACCTGATTAAAAAAGGGCACTTATATGTTTTACAGACCCCGCTGTTCAGGGTAAGAAATAAAAAAGAAACCAGGTATTGTTATACTGATGAAGAAAGGGAAAAGGCATTAAAAGAACTGGGCACAAACCCTGAAATAACAAGGTTTAAAGGTTTAGGAGAGATATCACCTGACGAATTTAAACACTTTATTGGAAAAGACATGCGTTTGGAACCGGTAAGATTGTATAAAGAAGATGTGGTAAATGAATTGCTTTCATTTTACATGGGAAAAAACACCCCTGACCGTCAAAATTTCATCATTGAAAACTTAAGAGTTGAAGAAGATTTAATCGAGGTGTAAACAGAACAAACAGGAGATTTACAAGGATATGGCAGATGATCAAAATATACAGGACGGAAGTTTAGACAATAATAAACAGGAACCTAATTTAAAAGAAAACGGTACAAACCCGAAAGATCAGGGAGAATTACAAAAAGTTATCCACTTAACAGGAATGTATAAGGACTGGTTTTTGGATTATGCTTCTTACGTAATCCTGGAAAGGGCAGTACCCCATATTAATGACGGCTTAAAACCTGTACAGCGCCGTATCCTCCACGCCATGAAACGTTTGGACGATGGACGTTTTAACAAGGTAGCAAACATTATTGGCCATACCATGCAATTCCATCCGCATGGTGATGCTTCAATAGGAGATGCCCTGGTACAAATGGGACAAAAAGACCTATTAGTTGAAACACAGGGAAACTGGGGAAATATTTATACCGGGGATGGTGCAGCGGCCCCTCGTTACATTGAGGCCCGATTATCAAAATTTGCCCTTGACGTTGTTTTTAACCCAAAAACAACGAAATGGAAAGCATCTTACGACGGAAGAAACAAAGAACCAATTACCCTGCCTGTTAAATTTCCCCTTTTGCTTACCCAGGGGGTTGAGGGAATCGCTGTTGGTCTGGCTTCTAAAATCCTTCCGCATAATTTTAATGAATTGATCGATGCATCCATTGCATTTCTTCAAAATAAAGATTTTGAACTTTATCCTGACTTTCCCACAGGAGGCATGGCGGATGTTACAAAATACAACGATGGATTAAGAGGTGGAAACGTTAGGGTTCGTGCAAAAATCAATAAAATAGATAGAAAAATATTATCAATCACTGAATTACCTTTTGGAAAGAACACAACTACATTAATTGACTCTATAATAAAAGCCAATGATAAAGGAAAAATAAAAATTAAAAAAATTGATGATAATACTGCCGAAAACGTTGAAATTCTGATTCACCTTATGCCAGGCATTTCACCTGATATGACCATTGACGCTCTATATGCCTTCTCCGACTGCGAAGTTTCAATTTCTCCAAATAGTTGCATTATTGAAAATGACAAACCCTTGTTCATAGGGATGAAAGAAATGCTTAAAAGAGCTACAGACCAAACCCTGGAACTACTTCGAATGGAATTGAAGATCAGGTTAAATGAACTGGAAAACGACTGGCACCTGGCTTCATTGGAAAAAATATTCATACTGAATGAAGTGTATGAGGATATTAAAGATTGTAAGACCGAGGAAGAGATAATTACAGCCATTGACGAAGGGTTAAAACCCTACGTAAAAAACCTGAAACGTGAAGTAGTTAGAGAAGATATTGTACGTTTATCAAACATACCAATTAAACGAATTTCAAAATACAGCTCTTTTAAAGCCGACGAACATATTAAAGGCCTTGAAGACGAGATGGATGAAGTCAATAATCATCTTGAGCATATTGTTGATTATACCATTGAATATTATCGTCAGATTAAAAGGAAACATGGTAAAGGCAAAGAAAGAAAAACAGAAATAAGAAACTTTGAAAACATTGAAGCAACAAATGTTGTAGTTGCCAATACCAAACTTTATGTTAACAGGGAGGAAGGCTTTATAGGGACCTCGTTGAAAAAAGATGAATTTGTATGTGAATGTAGCGATATTGATGATATTATCGTGATCCTTGAAAATGGAACTTACAAAATCAATAAAGTGAGTGATAAATATTTTGCAGGCAAAAAAATATTGTACGCAGGGGTATTTAAAAAGAATGATGAGCGCACTATTTATAATGTTATTTACCGTGATGGTATGAATGGGAACATTATGGCCAAACGATGTGCAATTACAGGTTTAACAAGGGAAAAAGAATACAATCTTACGAAGGGGACAAAGGATTCTAAAATTCTTTATTTAACCGTAAACCTAAATGGAGAAGCAGAAGTTATTCATGTAAAATTAAAACCCAGGCCCAGGATGCGTACTACAAAATTCGACTTTGATTTTTCAGAACTCGCGATTAAAGGAAAGGCATCAATGGGAAATATCCTCACCAGATACGCCATTCATAAAATTTCGTTAAAAGAACAGGGAGAATCAACACTGGGGGGATTAAAAATTTGGTTTGACAAAACCGTGCTCAGGCTTAACAATGACGAATATGGCTCCTACCTGGGTGAATTTAAAACAGGTGATAAAATATTGACCATTTATAAGTCTGGATATTATAAACTCACGGGATATGACCTAACCCTGCATTTTGAAGAAGATATTGAAATAATTGAAAAATTCAACCCTCATAAAGCATTTACGGCTGTATTTTTTGATGCAGACCAGGGATTTTATTATTTAAAACGTTTCAGCATAGAAGAAACGGATGCTGAACAAAGCATTATTGGAGAAAATAGCAAATCAAAACTAATTGCTATTTCTGGAGAAAAGTATCCCAGATTTATTATTAGTTTTTCGGGTAAACATAAAGACCGGGAAGATGAAATTGTGGATGCCGATGAATTCATTGCTATAAAAAGCCATAAAGCAAGGGGAAAACGTTTAACAACCTATACAGTGAAAGAAATAGTAGAAACAGATCCTGAAAAAGAAGGGGCCTGGGAACCTGAAAAACCTGATAATATTGCTGATAATGAAGAAAATGGTGACGATGATGATGACAACTCTACCCAGATGACTTTAAACCTGGAATAGGTTAATTTTTAAAATTTAAAATTATTTTTTGTAAAACTTTGTTCGCTTGAGTAATTTCTCTTCCTCTAATACAGATATAAAATATATGCCTTTGCTTAATTCTTTAATTTCAAGCTGAATTTCATTTCCCGATTCTTTTAGCTCAAATTCTTTTTCTATTCTTAGCTTTCCTGTTATATCTATTATACGAATATTGATCTCTTTAGCGTCAATCTCTTTAAGTTTTACATTCAGATGATTAATCGCGGGGTTTGGATAGATTGAAATTTTATTTTCAGTTAACAAAGAAGCTTCTACATCTGTTTGCTTAGCAATTTCTGGTTGTACAAACCCCTGGGTAAGAAAAACATTATCGTCTGCTTGTAATGTCTGGACCAATACCTCACCCATAGCAAAATTACCTGACCCCCCCTGTCCTTCAAAATTTCCTCCGGATGGTGATATTAATTGGCTTTCAATGCTTTGAGCATGAACAGTTAAAACTACAAAAAGCATTGTTAAAACAGATAAATTTCTCATAATACTAATTTTACGTTTAATCAATCCAAAAATCCGTACAAAAAACATTCCAAAGATTTTACTTACCCTTAGTTTACAAAAAAGAAACAAAAAGGTTTCATAAATATAACGTTTTCGTCAAAATATATCAAAATCTATTTTCAATTATCTGCCAGTCAATTATATCCCATAAAGCAGCAATATAATCAGGTCGTTTGTTTTGATAATCAAGATAATAAGCGTGTTCCCATACATCCATTGTTAATAATGGTTTTAAATTTTTAGTTAATGGCGTACCGGCATTACTTTCTTTTAAAATTTCTATACCATTACTACCCTCAACAAGCCAGGCCCAGCCAGAACCAAATAAAGTAGCCGCCGACTTTGAAAATTCATCTTTGAAATTTTCAAAACTTCCAAATTTCTTTTGAATAGCATCTGCAGTCCTTTGTCCCGGTTCTTTTTTACCGTTAACATTAAACTGTTCAAAATAAAATGTATGGTTCCATACCTGTGCGGCATTATTAAATATCCCACCTTGAGATGATTTGACAATATCCACAAGACTTGCATTTTCAAGTTGTGTACCTTCAATTAGTTTATTCAGGTTGTTAACATAAGCCTGATGATGTTTTCCATGATGAAACTCAAGTGTATTTTGAGAAATAACCGGTTCCAATGCATTTAATGCATAATTTAATGGTGGTAATGTTATCATCTGTTTATTTTTAAATTTTAACGTTTAGAACAACACAAGCAAACAATCATTGGTTTCACCGAGCTTGTAAACTCAATTGTCATGATTATTTTAATTACTCTTTTTTCATCTTAGAGACTGTTTGAATTTTGTTTTTGGAATTTTTTATAGCATATTTTTTAACAGTATAAGGCAAATTTTTAGAGAATAGTGTTACTATTTAAGAAAAATTTGACGCAATACGGGCGAAAAAGATGCCTAAAAAAACCGAAAGATAAAATCCAAACAGTTTCTTAATTAAACACACTATAAAAATAACATCTCCACATATGCCTTTCAAGTATTTTGATATAATTTTTTTTATAATTTACATCTAAATAACATTTATCCCAGATTTGTCATTAGGTCGTGCCTCCTAATGACAAGTGTGAAGGCTGGAAAGTTGAACCTGAAGTTAATCCCGAATAAATTTATTCAATGGTCAATACAATCTGATCACTTTCCAAATTTTCTGAGTTGGCAGAAAGAACAATTTCTCCGCTATTTTTTCCTGACTGGACTACAACAAGGCATTTTCCGTTAAACGCTTTACGATAATTCGCTTTAAAAGGCTCATGACTGGTTTGGCTCCCATTATCCACACCAATTATTTTACCCGGGCCCTCAATCTCAAAACCTACAAGGTTAGTAGCTTTTGGCACCATATTACCTTCTTTATCCATAATTTCAACTGTGATAAAACTCAAATCTTTTCCATCGGCATTGATAATAGTGCGGTCAGCTTTCATTTTAACATGGTGTGGCTTGCCAGCAGTTTTTACAATTTTTATCATATCCTCAACACCAGGCTTTCTGGCCACAGCTTTTATTTCCCCTTCCTCATAATTTACCCTCCATTGCAGGTGCAATTCATCATCTTGCTTTGATTTTATACCCAACGACTTTTCATTTAAAAACAATTCAACTTCATCATAACTTGTATATACCCATACATCTACTATTTCCCCCTTTTCCCAGTTCCAATGCGGAAATACATGTAAAACAGGTTTATTTGTCCACTCACTTTGGTACATGTAATATGCATCTTTAGGAAAACCCGCAAGGTCAACAATACCGAAATAAGAACTACGTGAGGGCCATGAATAAGGCGTAGGTTCCCCGAGGTAATCAAAACCGGTCCATATAAACATACCAGACAGGTAATTATATTTTTTTATTACCTTCCAGCTTTCTTCATGGGTTGACCCCCAAGGCGCACTCACATGATCATACGCTGAAACTGTGTTATCAGGGTTTCCATCGTGAAACGGTTTGTCCCATGCTTCAGGCCACCTCCGAATCTCATCCGAAGGCATGTCATAATGTCCCCTTGTAGCCAATGCTGAAGATGTTTCGGTAGCAATAAATTTTTCGCCCGGAAATTCATTGGGAAAGTTTTCATAACTACGGTGGGCATAATTGTACCCAATAAGGTCAACTACCATGGGTTTATTCAAATTATTATGTTTACTTGGCGGATTATTGGCTGTGGTAATTGGACGAGAGCCATCCATTCCTTTGGCCAAATAATATAAATCCTGAACCATTGTAATACCTGATGAATCCCATTGTTCCAGAATTTCATTGCCTATACTCCAAATGAAAACGGAGGGGTGGTTTCTGTCCCGCTTCATAAAATCTTTCAAGTCTCTTTCGTGCCATTCATCCCAATACATGCTATAATCGTACGGTGACTTCTTCTTTTTCCACATATCAAACGCCTCGTCCATTACTATAAAACCCATTTTGTCGCACAAATTTAGTAACTCCGGAGAAGGCGGATTATGTGAGGTACGAATACCATTACACCCCATTTCTTTTAATATTTCCAACCTGCGTTCAATGGCTCTTGTATTTATTGCAGCACCAAGACAACCCAGGTCATGATGGTTACATACACCCTTTATCTTAATGTGGTTTCCATTTAAAAAGAACCCCTTTTGGCTATCAAAAATAAATTCCCGTATCCCTATAGGGGTTTTATATGTATCAACCAATTTATTATCCATATAAACCTCTGATAAAACGGTATACATATATGGATTCTCCAATGACCATAAAACCGGGTTATTAATAAGTAATTGCTGATTAACTGTAAAAACCTCTCCTGCCCCTATATTTATTTGTGATGATTTTTCTAATTTTATATTTCCCGCAGCATCAACAAGCTTATTAATAAGTTTAGCCTTCTTCAATTCTCCAAATGCATTCGTTATATCAACATCTATATTAACCAGTGCAGAATCATTATGAACATATGGCGTTTTAACAAAAGTTCCCCAGTGATCCACATATAATTTAGTTACCTCA
>JBNLCS010000331.1:0-5936 GCA_050303935.1 Bacteroidales bacterium | reverse complement strand
GCAAACGGATTGTTGTATGACTACTCAGCCATTTCTGAGACTCCTGGCGCTGTAACAGGTTTCACTTCTGGTGTTGGTATTGATACTTCGTTTGTAATTAAGGATGCTTTGATAAATAATACTGATACTGCCCAAATGGTTATCTATACCATTGTTCCATATGCTATTGAACCTAATGGGGACCGGAAATGTGATGGTACAACATTTGAAGATACCCTCTGGATTGAACCAACACCCAAAGTTGTTCTTATACCTCAGCAAGATACTATTTGTAATAACGATAATGCTATTATAAATATTACCAGTATTACCGGTGCAACAAATCCGATCCAGTTTAGATATCAGGCGACCGCAGATAATCCGGCATTTGTAAATATTCAGTTTGATAGTGACAGTGGAATGTTGAAATCAGATGATATCATCACTGCCATTGAAAACACAAGTGATACGGCCCAGTTGGTCCGTTTTGTTGTTACACCTTACACTGTTGATGGTAACGGAAATGTAAGATGTGAAGGTATTAAAGACACATCGTATATTTGGGTTGAACCAACACCCAAAGTTGTTCTTATACCTCAACAAGACACCATATGTAACAATGATGCTGCTGTAATAGACATTACAACACCAAGTAGACCAACACTTCCTGTAAGGTTTATGTACCAGGCAATTGCTGATAATCCGTCATTTATTAATATTCAAACTGAAAGTGACAGTGGACTGGTTGTTTCTGATACAATTATAACATTTATTGAGAACACAAGTGATATTGCCCAGTTAGTTCGCTTTGTTGTTACACCATATACTGTTGATGTAAATGATAACATGAAATGTACTGGTATTAATGATACCTCTTACATTTGGGTAGAACCAACACCAAAAGTAAAAATATTACCTCATCAGGATACCATATGTAACAATGGTAGTGCAATACTTGATATAACCAGTGTTAGCCTGCCAACTTTTGATGTCAGATTCAGTTACAGGGCTATACCTGATAATCCAATTTTTGTGAATGTAAGTATTGATAATGATACTGCATTACTAATTACAAATGATATTGTTACCAATATTGAAAACATAAGTGATACAGCTCAGCTCGTTCGTTTCATTGTAACACCTTATACGATTGATGGATCGGGAGATACTCGTTGTACTGGTACAAATGATACATCATATATTTGGGTTGAGCCCACAGCCAAGGTCTTATTAGTTCCACAAAGAGATACCATCTGTAATAATGATGAAGCAATAATTAACCTTTCCTCTTTAACAGGCCCGACAAATCCCGTTAGGTTCAGCTATAGGGCAACAGCTATCAACCCGGGAGCTGTAATTATTTCCATTCCAAATGATTCATCTCTAATTGAAAGTGATCTAATTGTTTCATCTATTGAAAACATCAGTGATGAAGCTCAGGAAGTACAATTCGTTATAACACCTTACATTGTGGATGGTAATGGCAATACAAGATGTTCTGGTATCAATGATACTACTTATATATATATTGAGCCTACAACAAAGGTTATAATATCGTTAGGGCAAGATGTTATATGTAATGAATCGGAAGTTACTATTAATATTGCAAGTCCTTCAATACCAACCCGGGATGTGCGCTTCAGATATGAAACTCAAGCACCTGCAGGAGTAATTGTTCTAACTGATAATTCAATAGGATTATCAATTGATAGTATCATCAATGATGTTATTGTGAACCCATATGATGAATACCGCATGGTAACATTTATTATTACTCCTTACACACGTATGCCGGGTAGTGAAACAGAAAACTGTTCCGGTATTCCCGATACCATTGAAGTAATCGTAGAACCCTCTCCCCGGGTAATATTTGCCCCGGAAAAAGATACGTTGTGCAATTCTGGTATAACAGAAATAAATATTACCACACCAACTGTATCTTATTATTACGATTTGGGTGCTGATGCCATGCGGTTTAAATATCGTTCAGAAGCTGAAAACCCAGCATTGATTAATGGTACACAAAGTACGTTTGTATCCGAATTTTCATATCCGTTTACCGTTGAGGACCAGTTGTTCAACCTTACCGATACGGGCAGTTACTCAGCCGAATGGGTAAACTTTATTGTGAACCCATACCTGCACGATAATTTTGGAAATGAGGTATGTAATGCAAATGACGATACAGCAAAAGTACTACTATTACCTGATTTACTTGTTCAAGCAAATAGTACAGAATATATTGGTGGTATCAATGTAGCTTGTAAAGGAGAATCAACAGGGGATATTTCACTTGATATTACCGGAGGTTATTCGGTACTTACAGGTTTTATTGAAAGCGACAATGCCTATAGCTGGAACACGGGTGATAACACCAAAGATCTGGACAGTTTGACTGTAGGGTTCTATAGTGTAAATGTGACCGATTTCTTTGGCTGCATAGCTAACGATACCATTACCCTGACTGAACCGGATACTTTATTAACCGCGCGCTTATTGGAAAGGGACCCGTTGGAATGTGACCTGCGAGATGAAGCCCAAGTTTTAGTTGAACCAAAAGGTGGTATCAGAAATTACTCGGTTGACTGGTACAATTTCAACATTAAACGGGACAACCCTCCTGCCCCACAACCAGGATGGCCAGACTCTTACAATGTTGATCCTGAAGGATTTCAAATTGGTTTTGGCGCCCTGAATGTATTTAATATTCATGCGGTTATTTTTGATGCCAATGGGTGTAGCGATACCACAGATGTCATGGTATTTGACAGAGAGGGAAACCTTTCAGCAAATGTATATGCCTCAACATATGGTAATGGTTCCCCTATTGCAAATACTTCATGTTATGGTTCTTCCGATGGTGTAATAATTATTGAAAATCCTTCAGGTAGTCCACCATATAATTATGAAGTAACCGGACCTAATAATTTCAATTATTCAATGTTTGTTACAGAAGAGGATATTCAGAATTCAAGCCAGCAATTGATATTCGATTTATCTGAAGGAATATATACCGTTTCAATACATGATACGTCGGGATGTCATTTTACAAAAAATCAAACCATCAGATACCCTGACTCAATACTAATAATTACCGATGAAATATCTTCGTATGGTGATGGTATTAATGTTAGTTGCCTTGATTCTAATAATGCACATATCTATTTATCCGTGCCTGAATCAAGAAGCAATTCAAATGTTGAATACTTCTATAAATGGGAAACAACTGATGGAATGCTGATTGATCCTGTAACCAATATTAATCAGACACAACTTGAAGCAGGTAATTATTCATTTACAGTTACACAGCAAATAAATAACCACATTAATTATTACGAAAATATTGAAGACACCTCATATTGTACAAAAACTGTTGATTTTGTAATCAAAGAACCTGATAAATTAAACGTTTCACTTGCCATTGATCCAATTACCTGTTTCAACAGTGCCGATGGAAGGATTGAAGTTGAAATAGACCGTGAGTACCAGGCACCTGAATACATTTTCAGTTGGAACGATATGGACACAAAACAAGTACGTACGAACCTTGACACAGGTTATTATGAGGTAGTGGTAACCGATGACAACATGTGTGCCGATACGGCATTTGCAACCCTTTACGAACCGGATACAATCGGTTGAATACCAGCGGTAACACAGGTTGAAAATATTTCATGCTATGAATTTACCGATGGTACTATTTATTTAGAAGCCCAGGGCGGAAACGGGGATTATAGTTACCGGTGGACAAGTTTAACCGGTACCGGTATCCCAGTGAATGATTCTAATGCCATATATGGTGTTGGAAACGGAATTTACAGGGTTGATATCACAGATATGAAGAATTGCCTGGGCGTATATAGCTTCGAACTTACCCAACCGGATGAACTGGTGTTCACAAATAAGGACTATGAAGATATAAGCTGCAGGGCCTACGATGACGGATATATTCATATTGATATTGGAGGCGGTACAAAACCATACAATTACTTGTGGGGCTCACAACGACACGGCACACGCAATACAGAAGACATAAATAACTTATTTGTTGATATATATGACATTACCGTAACCGATCATAATGATTGTGTGATACGGGATACCTTTGAGCTGGTTAAGCAAGATTCGGTACATATGCATGCACTACTTACCGATTATAAAGGGCATAATGTAAGTTGTTACAGCGGTGAAGACGGCGGTATCCAGGTATTTGTTGATAAAGGGGAAGCTCCGTACGATTACATTTGGCAATTTGGTGAATTAGACGGAACAAATACCATTGAAAACCTGCCGGCAGGTGATTATCATGTACGGGTAAAAGATGGCAGGGACTGTTTGGGCTCACTCAACATAACATTAAATGAGCCCGGACCAATCTCCACCGAAGCGGTAATTCAGGAAATTGTATGCTATGGAGACGAAAATGGTGAAATTACAGTTCGCCCCTCCGGCGGAACATATCCTTATACCTATGAATGGCCGGATTCGGTTGAATCAATTAATGAAGTAGCTTATAACCTTAAGCCCGGGTATTATTTTGTCAACGTCATAGATGCCAACACGTGTGAATATGACACGTTGTTCAGGATAAAGGAAATTCCTGAACTCAAAATAAGCCTGGTGGTTGAAAAACAACCTTCGTGCGAAGGGGAATTTGATGGTATATTGCTCGCCGTTGCCGAAGGCGGTATGGGCGGATATGAATACAAATGGTCAACCGAAGAAATATTTGTTGATAAAGAACGGTTAGGGGAATTGCAGGAAGGTAACTACAGGGTAGGTGTACGGGATGGAAATGGTTGTATTGAATATGCCTTTACTAGTCTGGAAAATGAATTCCCCAACTGTGTTGATGTGTATAACTCGTTCACACCAAACGATGATGGTTACAATGATTACTGGGAAATTGATGCTTACGAAAGTGGGAACGAAGGGCCTGTGCCTTTCTTTGATAAATATGAAAATGCCAAAATTAAAATATATAACCGTTGGGGCAAGATGGTAAAAGAAATTAAAAGCGGTTCATTAAGTAATACAAAAATATGGGATGGGACCGATGAAAATGGAAATCTTTTACCATACGACACATATTATTATATAATTGAGTTGGGCATCAAAAATAAACAGTTGACAGGTACAATTACAATCATTCGTTGAAAAAATGAATAACTTATGAACAAAATACGTAATTGTGCGTAATATTGATAATATATAACACGGGTAAATGAGAAGACCAGTTTTTTTACTGTTCATTGTAATGCTAACCTTCAGGTTATGGGGCCAGCAAGGGCCTGTTTATAACCTGTACTTTCAGGATGCATACTATTTGAACCCAGCCGCAGCCGGAGCTAAGGGGCTTACCGTGTTTAATATTACGGCCAAAGAGTTCTGGTTAGGTTTCCCCGAAAATACTCCCGGTAACCAGTCCCTGGTTTATCATACACGATTAAATAAACTGAATTTTAGTTTTGGGAACAAACAAAGAAAAAGATTAAACAGCTCCCGACGAAAAGAAGGCAGGATAGGTTTTGGGGCTATGCTTTATAACGATATCAACGGGCCTATCAGAAAAACCGGCCTGGTGACCAGTTATTCTTATTTTGTGCGGTTAAGAAATGCCTCCATGTCGTTTGGGCTCTCGTCCAACACATACCAAATTTTTACAGATAAGGAAAAACTTTTCCTAAAGAATATGAACGACCCGTACCTTACCCAAGGTGAATACTTTTATCTGACAGATGCCAATGTAGGGTTTTATCTTAATAGTAAAGACTACTTTTTTAGTTTCTCTGCCGATAACCTGATGGAATCAAAAGTAAAAATTAAAGACAATAAATACATCACGTATATTGATGAACGGGAATATAATTTTCTGGCAGGGTATACCTTCCGGTTTAACAACCGTTTATTTTTTGAACCATCTTTATTTTTAGAATCGAATGAAAATTTTAAAACAC
>JBNLCS010000330.1:0-4575 GCA_050303935.1 Bacteroidales bacterium | reverse complement strand
CCAACTTTCATAAAGTTACCTAATATGGGTTTCATGGTATTTTCTTCCATTCCCTTTATCGCAACTTTTGACAGGTTGTATACTTTTTCAAGGGTTTCGTTACCGGAACCATCCATACTTAACAAATCAAGCACTTCATATTGCCTTACGTATGCTTCAACAGGATACCTGTCCCTGGAGTCTCCAAATCCATATTCAATACGCTGGTCATATATCATCATAAGGGTATCCATAAGGGCTTGCTTTTTTGAAGGGTCAAGTTCTTTTCGATAAAGACCTTTGTATATTTTAGATCCATCAATGTAAATATTTTTTGTGGCTGCCGGACAATCCCTAAATGTATGTCTCCAGGATTTTACGCCATCAACATAATTTTTTTGTTTCACGTATTCTGTGAACAGGGAGATATTTGTTAAGCAATCTATGCTGTCCTGTCCATGTCCATACGGAGAGCCGTCCTCTATGCCTTTTTGACCGAATGTAATACTGGCGAGCATTAATCCAATCAACATCATTCGGGTTTTTAAAAAGTTTTCTATCTTATTCATGACACATTAGTTTTTACTCGAATTTTGGCTTATAGAACCAAAAATCGAAAAATGAAACGTTCAAATTTATTTTTATATATTGTTCTTCTATTAAATTCTCCGTGGAAGCCCCTCTTTTACCTGCCTGGCACGAAATATTAAACATAGTGTGCGTATTTTTAAAGGGCAACCCTAAACCTGCTGTTATACCAAGTTCATTTACCTGCTCATCATTTATGCTAATTGGGGTTTTATAATAATATCCGCCTGCCCTATACCTTATCTTGTTTAAATATCCACGGGTTGCTTTGATATTTGGTATATATTGAATTCCTAGATTGTATTTTTGACTTTTCGAAAGATATTCATCAATACTACCATCAATAATAGTATTTGTCCAATCCTGGGTTTTATAATCGAATGCAATGATTAACTTATTGTTGTAATGGTAAGAAAATCCGGCACCTATTTTGGCCGGGATATGTGTTTTGACTAGTGTATCAGTTTCCGGATCAGACGATTTTAATGGGAATGCGCTTGATTTTGGGAAAGTAATAGTATCTGAGATATATAGATTTGAATTTAATTTGGCAAGTGGCTGATATATGAAACCAATGGTTAGTTCACTTTTTTCAAATTTCAGGGAATATTGAGTGCCAAAGTCAAACAAGAAACCTTTTGTTTGGCTGTCTTTTTTCTGGAAATAACTTTGGCTTAAGGGGTCACTGCCGGTTATGTTTCCATTTTCATCATACGTTCCTTGTAAAGCACTTAATGTTTTGTCCGTCTTACCAAATATATAATTCGTATTAAACCCGAGGGAAAGGTTACCGATATCAAAGGCATTACCGAGATAAAACCTGTTCAGTTCCCCGTTTCCTGTCCTGATTAATATATCAGAAGAATCTGGTAAAGTTGGTTGTCTTTGAATGTTATATCCTGTGCGACTGTATGGCATTAACCCCGCACTTGCCCCCCACCATTTTGTTAGGGTAAAACCAATGGCCAGGTGGTCAATATTTGAATAAGATGAGTTAAACTTATTATTGTTAGATTGTAGTTGATGAAAATCACTGCTATACCCTACATCTAAAATAAAAGCCAACGTATCTTGTTGTCCATAAGTTGATGGGTTTATGGTATTTAAAGTGTTTGGTATTCTTAACCCCAGGGCTGTCCCACCCATCCCTTTAATATGCGAAAACCCTTCGGGCATTATGTCACCAATCCCAAAACGGGAGTATGGCGAATTTGCCTTGTTTTCAATACTTGCAATATTGTCAATATCAAATTGTGCTGAAACAACTTGAGAAAGAATGAGTGCAAATCCTACTATTTTAATTTTTAACAACATTATAATCTAAAATTCTGTTTAAACCTATCATATTCAGATTAAAAACCACAAAGATGCTATTTTTTAATTTTTCCACAAAATAATTAGCATCGCCCCCGGTCATTAATATTTTTATTTCGCCGTATGCAGTTTCATAATCTTTTATATATCCTAATATCTCATAAATCATGCCAAACCAGGCTCCACTTTGTATAGCCTGGTTTGTAGATTTTCCGGTAAGAGAAACATTGCCAGTGTATCGTACCAAAGGTAATCTACCCGTGAATTGGTGCAATGCTTTGTATCGTGTGTCCAGCCCGGGAGAGATATTTCCTCCCAGGTATATACCTTTTTTATCAACAAAATCAATGGTTAGTGCTGTACCCGTATCTATAACTAAGTTGTTATTGTCAGGAAATAAGAAATTAGCCCCAACAGCTGCCGCAATCCTGTCATTACCAAGTGTTTCAGGAGTGTCGTAATTTATTGTTATGGGTAGTGGGGTTTCTTTATTAAGTATATAAACATTTGTATATAAAGTTGTTAATTGGTCAATAATAGGTTCTTCTTTTACAGATGAAACCATAACGTGTTGTATAGCAGGATTTTTTTGAGCAATTGTAAAAAGATCATTTTGGGTAAGTTTTTCGTATTTTTTGTAAAATATTTCTTTACCTCGATTATAGACAGCAAGTTTTGTTAATGTATTTCCTATGTCCAGGATAAGGTTCATATGGCGGATTTCATTTTAGAAAATGTTGTTATTGCTTCTTCAACATTTTTAATGCTTGTTGTTATTAATGAGAGTTTATTGTTTCCCTGTTTCATTTTAAAAAGAGCAGGATGATGTTGCACGTACTGCATAATTTTCATAAACATTTCTGATTGGTAATACCTGGATTGTTGGTCAGAAACAAAATGGGAAACCATCTTTTCGTTTTTTATAATAATCATTTCAAAACCGAGAGAAATAGCAATCCATCGAAGTTTCACAACGTTTAATAATTGTTTGGTGGATTCAGGCATATTGCCAAACCTGTCAATTAGTTTACTACAGAATCCTTCAAGCCCTTCCTGTTCTTTAATGGCATCCAATTCACGATAAAGTCGTATTCTTTCAGAAATATTTTGTATATAACTTTCAGGGAATAGCAACTCAAAGTCAGTGTCTATTTGACAATCTCTAATATAGCTAACAGATTCTTTTTCGTCATTATTGTTTTCTTTTTCGGGTGTTTGAATGCTGTCTTTAAATTCGGATTCTTTTAATTCCAGGATAGCTTCATCAAGGATTTGGTGGTAGGTTTCAAATCCAATATCCGAAATAAATCCACTTTGTTCACCTCCAAGTAAGTTTCCTGCCCCACGGATATCAAGGTCTTGCATGGCAATGTTAAAACCACTGCCTAGTTCGGAGAACTCTTCAATGGCTTTGAGCCGTCTTCGAGCTTCTTGTGTTAACGAGATAGGGGGTGGTGAAAGCAAGTAGCAAAATGCTTTTTTATTTGATCTTCCAACCCGGCCACGCAATTGATGTAAATCGCTCAACCCAAAATTTTGGGCGTTGTTCACAAATATGGTATTGGCATTGGGTATGTCAAGCCCCGATTCAATAATTGTTGTAGCAATTAACACCTCAAAATCACCACTGATAAAATTAAGCATGATCTCCTCAAGGGCCTTCCCCTCCATCTGCCCATGAGCAACAACGGTTTTCACCTTTGGGCATAATTTATTGATCAGCTTTTCAACTTCAAATATATTTTGCACCCTGTTATGGATAAAAAATACTTGTCCTCCCCTTGCTACTTCATATTCAATACCTTCTTTTATGATATCTTCATTAAAAAGGTGTACTTCAGTTACAATGGGATACCTGTTTGGAGGGGGGGTATTAATTATAGCAAGGTCCCTGGCACCCATCATTGAAAATTGTAATGTACGGGGAATAGGGGTTGCTGTCATGGTAAGCGTATCAACATTTTGTTTGATTTGTCGCAGTTTTTCTTTAACCCCAACTCCAAATTTTTGTTCTTCATCAATAACTAAAAGGCCAAGGTCTTTAAACTCTATATCCTTTCCAACAAGGCGGTGTGTGCCTATCAATATATCAATTTGCCCTTCCTTAAGTTTTTTAAGGATAGTTGTTTGTTCTTTTCTGGTTTTGTGCCTGTTTATGTATTCAACATTGGCAGGAAAGTCTTTTAAACGCTGGTTGAAGGTTTGATAGTGTTGCAGGGCCAAAATTGTAGTCGGTACCAGAATAGCTACCTGCTTGCTGTCGCTCACTGCCTTAAAAGCGGCCCTAATTGCCACTTCGGTTTTCCCAAAACCTACATCGCCGCATATCAGCATATCCATTGGCGAAGGTTGTTCCATTTGTTCTTTAACTGATTTGGTTGCTTTTGTCTGGTCAGGGGTGTCTTCAAAAAAGAATGACGCTTCCAGTTCATTCTGAAGATATGTGTCGGCAGAAAAAGCAAATCCATTCTGCATTTTTCTTTTAGCATACAGGGAAATTAGTTCGCGGGCAATGTCTTTTACCTTATTTTTGGTAGTCTGCTTTAGTTTTTGCCATGCCCCGGTACCCAATTTATAAATTTTTGGCGAAGCCCCTTCTTTACCTTTGTATTTTGAAATTTTATGCAGGTTATGAATACTTACATATAAAACATCATTGTCCCGGTATACCAATCTTATGGTTTCCTGTTGTTT
>JBNLCS010000329.1:0-9247 GCA_050303935.1 Bacteroidales bacterium | reverse complement strand
TATATTACCGATCCGGTATGGGAAACAGCCTGGCGGCTTCCAAAAATAAAAAGGCCATGGAATCGGCCTACCTCACAACCAGTCTGGGATGTAAAACCATTTTAAATCATGAAAACTCTGAAAGAACAAGAAAAATTTGTGCAGATCGGTTTAAATACTGGATGTATATATTTTATCCAAAGCATAAAGAATTATATAAAAAAGCAAAAATCGAATGCCATAAATTAGGAGGTAGCGATAAAAAAATGGATGCAGGTTCTAAATACCAAATATTAATAAATTTAATTGGCTGGAAAAATGCAAAATTACTAAAATCATTTTTTGGTTTAAATTAGACATATGAATAAGAAAAAGATTATTTCCGGAATATTAAAAGGATCCTTCAGATATCCATTTTATAAAAGTAAATATTGTATAAAAAGGGGGTACTTTCATAGAAAAAAATATACATATTATGATAATACGCCTTTAGCTGATGAGTGGCAAAATGAAGTTTATGAAATTGCATTAAATTATTTCAATAAATTAAATTTAAATTCTATAATAGACTTCGGTTGTGGTTCAGCATTTAAATTAATGAAATTTTTTCCCAACGCTCAAACCATAGGAATTGATGTTAAAGAAACTGTTGAGTATCTAAAGAACAAATATCCAGATAAAAATTGGATTGACGTAAATGAATTAGATAACAAAAATATAAATTGTGATATGGTAATTTGTTCAGATGTAATTGAACATGTTCTTGATCCGGATGATTTTATTGATCAGATAAAAAAACTAGGAAATTTTAAATATTTATTTATTAGTACACCTGAAAGAAATATTATTAATGGATTTTATGATTTTGGGCCTCCAAAAAATCGACATCATATAAGAGAATGGACTGGCTGGGAATTCAGAAATTATATTTCCAAAAAATTTGATATTAAATCACATATGATAACAAACTTTACTCAGGGCACACAATTAATCATTGCAACAAAAAAGAAAGCATAATTTAAAATACCTTTATCGTTTACAATTTTGGCGCTTAAACAAGCAAAAAATAGAATTGAAGAACTGGATGTTTTCAGAGGAATAGCTGCCATGGCTGTCGTATTATTTCACTATACCAAAAGATTTCGCGATCTTTACGGCCATAATTACCCCGAATTTTTTGATTTCAAATATGGTTTTCTGGGTGTTCAGCTATTTTTTATAATCAGTGGTTTTGTAATTTACATGTCCATAAACAATTCATCATCCACTTTTCAATTTATCAAAAGACGTTTTATCCGACTGTATCCGGCTTATTGGATATGCATTACCTTGACATTTATTATTGTAAATTTTATTGGCCTTCCCGGAAGAGGGGCAAATGGCATTGAATTCTTTGTCGGCCTTACTATGTTTCAGGAGGTATTGAATATAAAACATGTAGATGGTGTTTATTGGTCTTTAACCATAGAACTTTTCTTTTACATTTTAATGATACTCATCTCATTTGCAGGTATATTGCAAAAAAAATATGTATGGACAACCATATGGCTTACACTCATCTGGACCAATTATTACTTTCCGTTTCCATTTAAATCGTTCTATTTAAATCTTGAAAACGGAATGCTTTTTATAGGTGGTATCTATTTCTTTCATTTGTACAATGACAAAAAAAATATGATACATCATCTTTTTGTTCTCTTTTCTCTTTTTTCGTTTATTCATTTCAACCATTCGCTCAGTATCAAAATCATAGTGTCTTTTTACTACCTCTTATTTTACTTGTTTATATTCAATAAATTAAACTGGATTGTAATAAAACCCCTGCTATTTCTGGGTCAGATTTCATACCCCCTGTATCTTATTCATAACAACATTGGGTTTGCAATGTTATTGAAATTAAAAAAGTGGGGTGTAAATGAATTGTTTTCTATTATTACAGTGGTACTATGTGTGATTTTGTTAGCTTGGGTCATTATGAAGTATATCGAAAAACCGATAATAAGATATTTGAAAACCAAAATAATCAGGTAACCATTTGTAATATATTTTGAAAATTCTTATATCCACAGATCCTGAAATACCTGTACCACCAGATTTATATGGAGGCGCCGAACGCGTAGCGTATAACCTCATCATCGGGCTTTCAAATAAGGGGCACCAAATTATTTTATTGGCACACCCTTCTTCAAATCTTAAAAACACCGGGAAACTTTACGGCTGGAAAAAACTGCTTTCCAGGGGGTATAATAATGTATGGGCAAATGCCTGGCAATTATTAAAAATAATACGAAAAGAAAAACCCGACATCGTTGTTTGTTTTTCCAGGATTTTGTACATATACCCTTCCTGGCTTTTTACCCGCAAGAAATTCATAAAAAGATATGGTCGCTACATTTCTCCCAAATCAAACGCTTTGGCTAATGTAATTATGGGCAATCGAATTCACTACACACCCAATGCCTGGCACATGATTGAACACCTGCCCGGAAAAAATAAATACACAGCCATTTATAGTGGGGTAGATACAAACTTTTATTACGACGATGACAAAACTGAAAAAACATACCTGCTTTTTTTAGGAAGAATTGAAGACATTAAGGGAACAAAAGAAGCCGTTGAGGCGGCCATTCAAGCCAACGAAAAACTGATTGTTGCCGGAAACTATCACGACGAACATAGAGATTATTTTGAAAAATATGTGCAGTCATTTGTTTCCCGTTCAAATATTGAATACGCCGGACCGGTCAACAATGAACAAAAACGAAAATTGCTCCAGGGGGCACGCGCCCTGTTGCAACCCTTTAAACTGGATGTGGAAGCTTTTCCTTCAACGGTTATTGAGGGGCTTGCCTGCGGAACTCCTGTTATAGGTTTCGGGATACCAGCAATAAAAGAAGCCATTACACATGGCGAAAACGGATTTATTGTGGAAAATGTAAACGGTATGGTTGATGCCATTCAATGTATTCCTATAATCGACCGAAAAAAAGTAAGACAATCGGCCGTGTCCCATTTTTCATTGGAAAAAGTGGCTACCGATTATGAAAAACTGATTTTATCTTTTTTAAATAAAAAAAAGCATTGAACAAATCGGTATTATTTCTTACAACCGCCAACCTGGCCATGAAGCCCCGATTGATAAAAGAAATACAGGCTGCCAGGCAAATTTTCTCCGATATCACAGTGGTGTCTTTTCTCATAGGCAACTGGACCGATAAGGTGCACAAAGAAACAGCTGGACAACTGGGTATAAAATCGGTAGAACTCACAGCCACCCGAAGCTCATTTATTCCCTGGTTCCTGGCCTCCATCATTCAGAAAATATGCATGTATATATGGCCGGTAGTAAAGAAAAATGTATTATTCAGCGCGTTTGCCAGTAATAAACGTACCGTTCTGCTTTGGTTCTGGTACTTGCAGAATAAAAAAAAATATGACCTGGTAAATGGAAGAAACACAGCTACATTATATGTATTGTTCCTTTTCCTTAGAAAAAGGAAAACACATATAAGTTTTGATATTGAGGATTATCATCCGGGTGAAAAAATCACATGGACCAATGCACGTAATGAAAAAATACGAAGAGAATTACTCATGAAAAAGGTTTTACCCCTTTGTTCAGTGGTTTCCCATGCAGGCATACCAATTGGTGAAAAATCAAGAATGCTGTTAAATACTGAAAACCGCAAATGGATAAATCTTAACAACACATTTCCGTCATCAGAATTCAAATTTATAGAACCAAAAAATAACAGGAAAATCAGGTTCGTATGGTACTCGGTAGATATTTCAAGAAACCGCGGGCTTGAGCAATTCATTCCCGTTCTTGCAAAATATAAAAACAGGGTGGGCCTTTCTTTAATTGGTACAAGGCTGAATGAATTTTATATCAACTTTTTGTCTCGGTATAATGATCTTATAGAGTACATTGAACCCATGACACAACAAAAATTACACAATCACATATGTAACTATGATGTTGGTCTGGCAATCGAGATCAATGAAACCGATCAAAACAAACAACTTGCCATTTCCAATAAAATATATGCTTACTCACAAGCCGGCTTATTTGTGTTGTCTACCGGTACCATAGGGCAAAAAAGCTTTATGGACAGTAACCCATGGGCAGGGGTACTTACATCAGATAATCCATTAGAAATTAAAAGCAGATTGGAGTTCATAATTGAAAACATAGACGAAATAAGACAAAACAAAAAACAACGTTTTTTAAAAGCCAAAGCCATTGCATGGGAAAACGAAAGCGAAAAGTTGGTGAGTGCGTGGAGATCATTACTATAACACAAAAAGCAAAAGAAAGACTAATTTTATTTGGCATATTACCAAATTTCGTCAGATTGCTTCGGTTAAACAGGGTTTTATAATAACTGCCGTCATTGCGAGGCGCACAGCGCCGAAGCAAACTGTTTCGGCCTAGCTGGAAATAAGTAAAAGCCGCTGTCATTGGCAGGCCCAAAAGCCCAAAGCAACCTATTTTGGTATCCTAAAAGTCACTATTATAAATTACTATATGTAAAACAAAACCCCAGATTTAAAATAATTCAATTAAGCAGCATCAGATGTTTCATCTTTTCTGCCGCGGCTCAGTCCTAATACTTCACGTGCCTTATTATAACTCGCGTAAAAGTCAGGATGTTGCCGTTGGATACGTGAACATAAAACATCCAGTTTATAAACCAATAAATCATTGATTTCTTTAAACAACACTTTAAGTTCACGGGTGGCCACCACGCTTTCAGTATTGGCAACACTGGTGTCCTCCTGTATTGAAGAAAACCGTTCTATTAAATTTTCATACTCAGTAATGTCCTCCTGGGTAACTAAAAAATCAGGCAAAGGTCCTGTCTTTTTCAATTCTTCCAGGATTACCCTGGCAACATTTTCAGATTCAGTATGGCCCACGAACCGTATATCGCTGTATGAATAATCAAAATAAGCCATCAGCGTATGGTTTTGGTTTTCCTTGGCATAAGCCATGCCAGCAGCGGCAAGGTCAGCGCCTAATTTGGCCATCGCTTCCTTGGCAGCCTGTTTGTCATTGGTCATACCTGTTTTGTTGTATGTTTGTCTTACCATTAAATCCTTAATTCGACTTAATGATCCGGTAAATACCGTAAATGCATTTTGTAACGGTTCCACCGAGTTTACCACGTCAGGATATTCCTTGAATACTCCATCAATGGTCTCAAACATAATGTACTTTGCATTTTGTACTTCAGTCATTTTTATAAAATTTAAATGTTAAAAAATATATGAATTGGGGTTTTGCTTTTTATAAATATCCCACATTAAACCGTTGTCGGCATTGATATTCATGCATGTGTTTAAAGTGTATTTGTTTAATGGTTTATAATCTTGAATGAAAGGTATATTCTCCCAAATTGAATTAGAATGATAAAGTGTTAATAGAGATTGGTAAAGTAATGGCGTAGAATTATAAAGCAAGCGCAGTGAATATTGAAGTTTGTAAAAAGTTTGTTGAAGTAACAGCGAAGACTGCTGAAGTTGTGTAAAAGATTGTTGAAGTGACCACGAAGATTGGTAAAGTTTATGTAAAGTCTGTTGAAGTGCGTACGAAAACTGGTAAAGTTGGCACAAAGATTGCTGAAGTATACCAGAAGAATGAAAATGTTGAACGAATGCTGGATGAAGTTCGTGTGATGACCAAAAAAGCCTGCCTGAATGATAGCAAAATTGGAACAATAAAGCAACATTGTACATACAAATAATTCTGATTTTGTGATATAAATAAATAAATTCATTAATATTCAATAACATATATATGCTAAACATTCCAGATAGAAAATGGACATGCTCCATTTTAAAATATTGATGAACAAAGTTGTTCCTGGTAAACGAATCACATCTATTAACCCTATTTTCATTATATAATATGGTGGAATATGAAAAAAAATAATATATGAATAGAAAAAACTCTTTTTTCATGGGTAACATTAATTTTAATCAGGTTCAGAATTTGTATAAATAACTATTTCATGCAATGTATAAAACTTTATTAAAACATGAAAACTAAAATTTATACATTAACATTTTTTAAGAATTTACAATAGTAACTCAGAAATTCCCGTCATTGCGAGGCGCCCTGCGCCGAAGCAACCTCTTCCGGATAAACAAAATGTATAGATAGCCACCGTCATTGCGAGGAGCAACGCGACGAAGCAACCTTCTCAACACACTACAAACATCATGCTAAATTACCGTCATTGCGAGGCCCAACGGGCCGAAGCAACCTCATCCAGTTACCTCAAACACTAAACCATAACACAAAACTTTCAATCACCAGCTATGCAACAAAAAACCCTCCTTATTCCTTACGCCCACTGGCATCCCGCTAACCTGGCCGGCGTACACCGCCCCCGCCTTATCGGCAATTTTTTAAAGGAATTCGGCTGGAAAACAATCGTGGTAACCGTGGAGGAAAAATATTTTGAGGAAACACCTGACAGGGATTTTGTAAAAACCTTTTCAGAAGACGTTGAAGTGTACAGGGTAAAGGCATACAAAATAACAAAACCCCGCCTGATTGGCGATATTGGCCTGCGTGCTTTTTTCCAGATGAAAAAAAAATGCCTGGAGATCATCCGCACCCAACAAATCGACTTCATCTGGATACCCATCCCTTCTTTCTATTCAGCATTACTGGGTCCAGCCTTATACACAAAAACAAAGGTACCCTATGGCATCGACTACATCGACCCGTGGGTACGCGATATCAGCAAAAACCCCGACTTACGTGCCAAACTAAGTTTAAAAATCGCCAAATACCTCGAACCCAAAGCCGTCAAACACGCCTCCCTCATCACCGGCGTATCTTTTGAGTACTTTAAACCGATGCTAAACCGAAACTTTGATTCAAAGTTGCCGTCATTGCGAGGAACAACGCGACGAAGCAACCTTACCCCTAACAACTACCCCCTAACCGCCAGTTTCCCCTACGGCTTCGACCCCCACGATCACCAAATAACCCTGCAAAACCTCACATACCCATGGCAAGGCCATCCTGGCTGCAAGCACATACTTTATGCCGGCGCTTTCCTGCCTAACTCCATCTTTTACATGGAGCTCTTTTTCAAGGTCATCAGGGGTTTAAAGGAAGAAAACAGACTACCCGAAAACATCCGGTTTTATTTTGTGGGTACCGGCCATTACAAACACAAGAGCATTCAAAAAATCGCCAAAGAAAACAACATTGAAAACATTGTCACCGAGATTCGTGACCGCTTCCCGTTTTTACAAGTACTGAACTTTTTATCCGCTGCTTACCGCATTCTGGTGCTAGGCACCACCGAGAAACATTACACAGCGTCAAAAATATTCCAGAGCATACTAAGCAAACGCCCGGTAATGGCCGTATTTCATCACGAAAGCACCGTGAATAATATTATGGATGAAACCAACACCAAAAAATACCTCATCAAATACACCCCTGGCATGAAAGAGGAAGAACTGCAAAATAAAATGGAAGAAACTTTTATGGCATATATAAAAGAAGACATACAGTGGAAGCCGGATTATAAGGCATTGGATAAGTATTCAGCAAGAGAAGGAGCAAGGGTATTGGCGGAAAAAATGAATGAAATAATTTCTTAAAAACTGCCGTCATTGCGAGGCGCCCTGCGCCGAAGCAACCTCTTCCGGCTAAACAAAATGTATAGATAGCCACCGTCATTGCGAGGAGCAAAGCAACAAAGCAAACTCATTCAACTAAACAGAATGTATACATAGCTGCCGTCATTGCGAGGAGCAACGCGACGAAGCAAACTCATTCGGCCAATTGTAAACATTAATAACTTGAAACGCTACGGCTACACCTACATACTAACCAACAGAAACAACACAACCCTGTACATTGGTGTAACCAGCAACCTTTGGGAAAGGGTATACGAACACAAAACCGGAAAACACCCGCGATCTTTTACCACAAAATACAATATAAACAAACTCGTATATTATGAAAGGTTTGATTTTATTGATGATGCCATAAAAAGAGAAAAACAGCTAAAAGGAGGTTCGAGGAAAAAGAAAATAGAATTGATTGAATCAATGAATCCGAAATGGGATGATTTATATGAATTTGTTAAAGAGAAACAGTACTAATACGTTTATAGTATACTGAAACCGATTGCTTCGCTTCACTCGCAATGACGGCGTTTCAAAACAATATTTTTCTTTCCTCGTTCCTCCACTAAACAAATCACATTTATGGCCATCCGTCATTGCGAGGAGCAACGCGACAAAGCAAACTCGTTCAACTAAACAGAATGTATACATAGCTGCCGTCATTGCAAGGAGCAACGCGACGAAGCAAACTCATTCGGCTAAAAAGGATTTTATTAACCCCACCGTCATACGAGCGCAGCGAAGCAACCCCATAAATCTTACACCACAGCCAACAAGAAAACATAAATGCCCAAACTAGCAATAATAACCACCCACCCCATCCAGTACAACGCCCCACTCTTCCGTTTGCTGGCCAAAGAGCAAGGCTTTGAGCTTAAGGTATTCTACACCTGGAGCCAGCGGCAAACCGACCATTACGACCGCACCTTTGGCAAAGAGATCAAATGGGACATACCCTTATTGGTTGGTTACAACTATGAATTTGTGGAAAATACGTCCAAAAATCCCGGCAGTCACCACTACAAGGGCATCATCAACCCCACTCTCATCAAAAAACTGGAGGAATGGCAACCAAGTCACATATTGGTATACGGCTGGAAATTCCATAGCCACTACCGGGTCATGAAACACTTCAAAGGCAAAGCAAAGATCCTATTCCGCGGTGACTCCACCCTTCTCGACTACAACTACCGTTCCTGGAAAGACCTGTTCGATTATCGTTTATTTAAAAAAGAAAAAAATCAGTTAGCAAAAATCAAATCCAATTCAAACAATCCTTATATCAACCGTCATTGCGAGGAGCAACGCGACGAAGCAACCTCTCTCAACTTAGTAGAAATTCGGGAAGAAACAGCTTTTCGTAAAAACACAACAATCAGCTATCAGCTAACAGCCATCCACTCCCTCCTAACCTACAAACTCCGCCGCCACCTCCTAAAACACGTCTACAAAAACATCGACCTCGCCCTCTATGTTGGCACCAATAACAAGGAATACTTTCTGGAACACGGTCTGAAAGAAGAACAGCTTATCTTCGCCCCCCATGCCATTGAAAACGAACGATTTTATGATAATGAAGAAAGAAAATACGAAGAGAGGGCAAAAGCAT
>JBNLCS010000328.1:0-19432 GCA_050303935.1 Bacteroidales bacterium | reverse complement strand
TACAAAATCAGAAAAAGATATAAAATCAATACAACCCATTGTTGATCAGATTAATGAAATATATCAGCAATTTGCTTCAATTAGTGATAATGAACTCAGGGAAAAATCGGAAAAACTCAAGACCAAAATTAAAGGATCTGTTTCCGGTGAAGAGAAAAAGATTACTGATCTGAAAGAAAAGATTGAAAATGAAGATATTGATCAGCGAGAAGATTTGTACGACGAAATAGATAAAATTGAAAAAGATATAGATTCTATATATAAGAATGTTCTGGAAGAAATCCTCCCAGAAGCTTTTGCAATTATCAGGGAAACAGCAAGAAGGCTAAAAGAAAATAAAAAACTTGTTGTTACTGCTACAGACTATGACCGGGACCTTGCAGCCAAGAACGACTTTGTTGACATTGAAGGTAATAACGCAGTGTATCACAACAAATGGGAAGCAGGTGGTAATATAATTACCTGGGACATGGTCCATTACGATGTACAGTTAATCGGAGGCGTTGTTCTACACCAGGGAAAAATTGCTGAAATGGCAACTGGTGAAGGTAAAACACTGGTAGCCACGCTACCGGTTTTTGTAAATGCACTTACCGGAAGAGGGGTACACATTGTTACGGTAAATGACTACCTGGCAAAACGTGATGCTGAATGGATGGGACCTATATATATGTTTCACGGGCTCACTGTTGATTGCATTGACAAGCATGAACCAAATTCCGATGACAGAAGAAAAGCTTACAATGCGGATATCACATTTGGTACCAATAACGAATTTGGTTTTGACTACTTACGTGATAACATGACCATGAACGTTGATGAACTGGTACAACGTAAACACAATTATGCCATTGTGGATGAGGTAGACTCTGTATTAATTGATGATGCCCGTACGCCATTAATTATTTCAGGACCAGTTCCAAGAGGAGAAAACCAACAATTTGATGAATATAAGCCAAAAGTTCAGCAATTGGTAAATGCCCAGAAAAACCTGGTTACCGGATTTCTTGCTGAAGCAAAAAAACTAATTAAAGAAGGGGATTCAGAAAAAGGCGGTTTTAAGCTGTTACAGGCTTATAAGGGACTACCAAAAAATAAAGCACTTATTAAATATTTAAGTGAAGAAGGTAACAAAGTTTTACTGCAAAAAACAGAAAATTTCTATATGCAGGAAAACAATAAAAACATGTATAAAGTTACGGATGATTTATTTTTTGTTATCGATGAAAAAATGAACGCCATAGAACTTACTGATAAAGGTATTGATTTAATAACATCCAGTTCTGACGATCCCGAATTCTTCGTATTACCGGATATAGGTAGTAAAATAGCTGAACTTGAACAATCAAATCTTGATAGCAAAGAAGTACTTGAGAAAAAAGATGTGTTCCTAAAAGATTACACCATAAAATCAGAAAGGGTACACACGGTTAGTCAACTATTAAAAGCTTATGCACTGTTTGAAAGAGATACCGAGTATGTTGTTATAGAAAACAAAGTAAAAATTGTTGATGAACAAACAGGCCGTATTATGGAAGGCCGTCGATATTCGGATGGTTTGCACCAAGCCATTGAAGCAAAAGAAAATGTAAAAGTTGAAGCAGCCACTCAGACAATGGCCACCATAACCCTGCAAAACTATTTCAGGATGTATGGTAAACTAGCAGGCATGACGGGTACTGCAGAAACAGAAGCCGGTGAGTTCTGGGATATTTATAAACTTGATGTAGTAGTAATACCGACCAATCTGCCGATAGTAAGGGACGACAGGAATGATCTTGTTTACAAAACCAAACGCGAGAAATACAATGCAGTAATTGAAGAAATAGTTGAACTTATTAATGACGGAAGGCCAGTTTTAGTAGGTACAACCTCCGTTGAAATTTCGGAAACCTTGAGCCGAATGCTCAAAATAAGGAAAATAAAACACAATGTGCTGAATGCTAAACTGCATCAGCGTGAAGCTGATATTGTTGCTGAAGCAGGTATGGAGGGGATTGTTACGATTGCTACAAACATGGCCGGCCGTGGAACAGATATTAAACTCAGTGAAAAGGTTAAGGAAGCCGGTGGTTTGGCTATTATAGGTACCGAACGTCATGAGTCGAGACGTGTGGACAGACAGCTACGTGGAAGGTCTGGTCGGCAAGGAGATCCGGGCAGTTCACAATTTTTTGTATCATTGGAAGATGACCTGATGAGGTTATTTGGATCAGATCGAATAGCTTCCCTAATGGACCGTTTGGGGCTAAAAGAGGGTGAAATGATACAACACTCTATGATTTCCCGTTCAATAGAACGTGCACAAAAGAAAGTAGAAGAAAATAACTTTGGAATTCGTAAGCGCCTGCTGGAATATGATGATGTAATGAACTCTCAGCGTGAAGTTATATATACGAGAAGAAGGCATGCACTTTATGGTGAACGTATTGGTACTGACATTGCTAATATGATATACGAAGTGTGCGAAAGTTTAATTGAAGAATTACATGGGCAAGTTGAATATGCTGATTTTAATATGGAAGTGCTTAGAATACTTTCGTTGGAAGCACCCTTTGATGAAGAAGGTTATTATAAATTAGACAAAGGGGAGTTAATTGAAAAGCTTAACTTGTCAGCTATTGAAACTTTTAAAAGAAGAATTGAAAGTATTTCTCAACAAGCACTACCTGTTATTAAGGATGTGTATGAAAAACAATCAGGGATATATGAAAATATAGTTGTTCCCATATCTGACGGCAGTAAAGTTTTTAATATTGTTACCAATCTGGAAAAAGCTTATAATAGTAAAGGCCGGGAACTTGTTAAAGACTACCAGCGCAGTATCATTCTTATTTTGATAAGTGAAGAATGGAAAGAACACCTTCGAGAACTTGATGATTTAAGGCAGGCAGTTCAAAATGCATCATACGAACAAAAAGATCCTTTATTGATATACAAATTCGAGTCGTTCAAATTATTTGAAGCGATGCTCGACAAAATCAATAAAGAAATTGTTGGAATTCTTATGCGAGGTCATATTCCTATACGAGATGGAAGCGGTGTGCAACAGGCAAGAAATCAACGTACAGATCTCAGCAAAATGGAAACCTCCAGAAATGATGGTTCAATGAACCAGGGGCAGGACAAACCTAAAAAGGTACAACCTGTGCGTACCGAAAAGAAATACGGAAGAAACGATATGGTAAAAGTTCGGTATAGTGATGGGCGCGTTGTTGAGGCAAAATTCAAAAAGGTTGAATTTGACCTTGAGAAGGGATCGTGCGTGCTTACTTCTTAAAAATCCATTATTTTCTTGTTGTTCCATTTAATCACAAATAAATTTTGTTATTAGTATGGTTAAAAGGATTTTACATTTCTGTTTGCTAATAGTATTGGTTAACATATTTTTGACCAATATTGTTGAAGCACAAGAAAATAAAACACAAGCCAACAAGGGGTTTACATACGAAGATGCCACCCTTGCTATTGATGCTTTTAACGCTACATATTACGATACATCAAAAAGTATTTTCTATTATAATTCCACACATGCAAACAATCCCTGGATTAATACCCCCTATTCACAAATATGGACACAACCAATTTATTGGGATATGATTATGAATGCCTATAAACGAACAAAAGACCCAAAATATCTTAAACAAGTAAAAGAGATTTACCAGGGAGGATTAAATTACTATGATGGTTACAATTGGACCAACCATGTTATATGGTTTATTTACGATGATATGATGTGGTGGATAGGAGCTTTGGCAAGAGGTTATGAAATCACCGGTGACAAAGATATGTTAAATCATTCTATCGAAGGTTTTAAATATGTTTACCGGGAATCTTATGATTCCACTGGTGGAGGTATGTTTTGGGATTTTAAGCACACCGGAAAAATGTCATGCATTAATTTCCCTACCATCATTGCTGCCATGACATTGTATAATATTACAAAAGAGCAAGATTATCTTGATAAAGCAAAAGCTCTTTATACCTATTCCCGCAATTCTTTTTTTAAAAATGGAAAAGTAGCAGACAACAGGCACGGAGATGAGGTTGATTGGACAACCCATGTATACAACCAGGCAACGTGTATTGGCTCGGCCATGATGCTTTATAATCAAACTAAGGATGATAACTATCTAAATGACGCTATCCAAGCAGCAAACTATACAATGGAAAATTTAACATACTCCAACGGCATACTTAATTACGAAACAGGTGTGGAACAAGGTATCTATGCAGCTATATTTTCTCAATATATACAGTTATTAATAAACGATGGGAAACAATTCCAATATCTTGAATGGATGCGTAGGAATATTGATGCAGCGTGGAATAATAGAAGGCAGGAAGATAACCTTACTCATGTGGATGCAATAAACAAATGCCCCGGTGAAGCTATCCAGGCATATGATGGAAGTGCCTGTCCAGCCCTGATGCAAGTAATCCCTCCAATAAAAGATGTGAAAGAATAGGAAAAAGATATTTTTTTGAGGCAATGATTAGGATACTATAAATGCTTTTCTATTTCCTTTTTTAATTCTTCATAGTTTCTGGTAACGGGGAAATTTGGATAATCAGTAATAACATTATCCGGCGGACAATATAATATCCCTTTTTCAGCTTGCTGCAACATAGTTATATCGTTATATGAATCACCAAAAGCTATAATCTTATAATTTAAACCTTGCAAGGCTTTTACTACCATCCTTTTTTGGTCGGGTTGTCTTAAGTGATAATCATTTACCATACCATCACCATTTACGGATAAATAATTACAGAATAATGTGGGGCGATCAAGTTTTTTCATCAGCGGATCGGCAAATTCCACAAATGTGTCTGAAACAACAAAAACCCTCGTTATGCTTTTTAACCAAGACAGGAATTCTTTAGCCCCTTCCAAAGGTTCCAAGGAATCGATCACCTCTTGAATTGCTTTAAGCGTAAGGCCATTTTCATTTAAAATATCCAGTCGTTTTCGCATTAGTACATTGTAATCAGGAATATCCCTGGTTGTTAAATTAAGTTCTTTAATTCCCGTTCTCTTTGCTACATTTATCCAAACTTCCGGAACAAAAACACCTTCCAGATCACAACATACAGCGTGCAACATTTATAAATAGTTTTTTAATAAATACTTTTTAAACAAATTATAATCATTTGAAATATTATCGTATTTTTCTTTTTTATTCTCAAGGTTTTTTAAACTTTCAGGCAGTTCAGGATCAAATCCAAGAATTTCATTTATTTCGGCAGGGAATTTTGCAGGGTGCGCTGTTTCAAGGCTAACACACAATTGATCCTGATTTATATCTTCATCATATTCGTCCAAATATTTGTGTAATCCCTTCCACCCCACTGCTCCATGAGGCTCAAGCAATAATTGGTATTGCTCCCATGCTTGTTTTATAGTTTGCCTGGTTTCATTATCATTAACACTTACTGCTTCCATATCATGCCGTAGTACCTCAACATTTGGCTCCTTAATAATCAAGCCCTTTTCATCCATTATTCCCCCGTACAAAGTAATTATACGTGCCATATTACTTGGATGGCCAACATTCATAGCACTCGAAATACAATTTAAAGAAGGTACAATAGTTTTATATTCGCCTGTTTTAAAGTAAACAGGTACTTCGTCATTTTCATTGGTAGCAATCACAAATTTATTAACTGGCAAACCCATATGTTTCGCTAACAACCCACCCATCAGGTTTCCAAAATTACCCGAAGGTACACAGATAACAAGTTCGTCATTAACATCTCTTGCAAGCTGCGAAAAAGCATAAAAATAATAGATACTTTGGGGTATAAGCCTGCCTATATTGATAGAATTTGCTGAAGAAAGCTTTAGTTTCTCTAATTCGAAATCAGAGAATGCTTGTTTTACAAGCGCCTGGCAATCGTCAAATTTACCATCAACAGCAATAATCTGCACGTTGTCATGCAAAGTAGTCATCTGCTTACGTTGTCTGTCGGTAACTTCCTTTTCAGGAAAAAGCACAACTACTTTTATATTTTTGAGTCCATAAAAAGCATTTGCAATAGCTGAACCAGTATCACCAGATGTTGCTGTTAATATTAACATCTCCTGTTTCTCTTCACTAAGAAAATAATTCATGAGACGTCCCATTAATCTGGCAGCAAAATCTTTAAACGATGCAGTGGGCCCCTGATCCAATCTCATCACATATTTTCTGTCGTATACCTTTTCCAGTGGAACATCGAAATCATATGCATCTTGTGCCAACTCCTTCAAATTATCCTCAGAAATTTCGTTCGCTATAAATTTCGCAGCAACTTTTGTTGCTAATTCATGATAAGGCAATCCTATTAATGCACTAACCTCTTCTTTACTAAATTCGGGTATTTGTGAAGGCATATACAGTCCCTTATCAGGGGCCAAACCTTTTAGCAAGGCATCTTTAAAAGTAACAGGTACTGCTGCAAAATTTGTTGAAAAATATTTTATTCCTAACGACATATATCCTATTTATTTCCCTAATCAAAAATTTTTTGCCTTTTTGTATTTCGATTGCAAATATAAACAGTTCGGTTTAATTTCCTTGATTGAACTGTAATTAAATATTCGAAACCCTGATAATATCTGCGAATACACCTGCGGCAGTAACTTCGGCACCTGCACCATATCCTTTAATCACCATAGGTTCCGTATCATACCTCTTCGTGAACAGTTGAATAATATTATTGCTCCCTTCAAGTTGATAGGCTGGGTGCTTATCATCTACTTCTTTCAATGAAACACCTGCCTTACCCAAATTAAATGATGCAACAAAGCGCCACTTTTTATTTTTTGCTACCATTTTTTTTCTTTTTTCTTCAAAAGAACTGTCCAGCTTTTTAACTTGTTCCCAAAACTCATCAAGAGTACCCTGGAAACAAGTTTCGGGTAAAAACTTTTCTATTTTAATGTCTTTTTGTTCCATTTTCCATCCGGCTTCTCTACAAAGAATGAGTAATTTCCTTACTACATCAATACCACTGAGGTCAACCCTGGGATCAGGTTCTGAAAATCCTTTTTCCTTAGCAAGTAAAATAGCTTTGCTTAACGGTGTATTCTCTGAAAGAATATTAAAAATATAATTTAAGGTACCCGATAATATAGCTTCCATTCTTATAATTTTATCTCCACTCATCCTGAGGTCATTAATTGTGCCAATTATTGGTAAGCCTGCCCCTACATTCGTTTCATAATACATTTTTACACCATTATTTTTAGCGATCGTTTTCAGGTTATTATACGTACTGTAATCTGAAGAACAAGCAATTTTATTGGCTGTTACTATGGATGCAAACGAGGATAAAACATCTTTGTATAATGACGCAACACTTTCATCAGCGGTACAATCAACAAATATTCCATTTCGGAGGTTGAGGTTTTTAATTTTTTCAACATATAATTTTAAATTTGTTGGTTCCCCCCTTTTATTAAGTTCTTCAAGATAACCTGTTGTAGAAATACCTTGTTCATCAACGAGCATCATTTTTGAACGGGCAATTCCCGTAATATTGATCCGTAAACCATAGTTACTGGTCAAACTTTCATTTTGTTGTTCTATTTGTTTTATTAAACTCCCCCCTACGGTCCCAACACCCACCATGAACAAATGGAGTTCTTTTATATGAGAAAGAAAAAACCCCTCGTGAATTACATTAAGCGCCTTTTTTAAAAATCTGTTTTTTATTACAACTGATATATTTAATTCTGAAGACCCCTGTGCTATGGCAACAATATTAATACCATTTCTACCTAAAGAACTGAACAGGTTAGCTGAAATACCAGGGGTATTTTTCATTTTTTCACCCACAATAGCTATTATTGAAAGATTATTTTCTATAGCTACCTTGATCTCGTTGGATTTAGATATTTCAAGTTCAAATTCATCGTTAATGGCTTTAATTGCTTCATTAGTCTTTTGTGGGTTTATGGCAAAGCTAATACTTGCCTCCGATGAAGCCTGCGTAATTAAAATGATATTAATATTGTTTCTGGCCAATGCACCAAATAAGCGCATTGAAATACCTGTAACCCCAACAAGCCCAGCACCGTGCAGGGTAATTAAATCAACATTATTAATTGATGAAATTCCTTTTATATTGGTATTTGTTTCCTTACCTTTATTTGAAATCAAGGTCCCTTGTTTATCAGGGTCCATGGTGTTTTTTATACGAACCGGAATATTTTTTTTCAGCACTGGTTTTATTGTTGGCGTGTACAATACTTCAGCACCAAAGTGGGACAATTCCATGGCTTCGGCATAACTCAGGCTTTCAATAGCAAATGCTTTATTTACCATTTTAGGATCAGCTGTCATGAAACCATCAACATCGGTCCATATTTCAAGCGATGAGGCATCAAGCGCTGCAGCAAATACTGCCGCTGTAAGGTCACTTCCTCCCCGTCCGAGTGTGGTGGTCAAACCATTTTTTGCACGGGCAACGTACCCTGACACTAGGTTTACCTTTTCGTTACTTTTTATGTATTTTTTAATATTGATATTTGTTTCCTCATAATTGATAACTGCCTTGCCATAATTAGCATTGGTAACAACAATTTCCCTAACGTCATGCGTAACGGCTTTTTCCAAATATTTGTTAAGAATAACATAGGAAATCCTCTCTCCAAAACTTACGATATAATCTTGTACTTTCTCAGATAAATCTCCCAGTAAATGAACTGCCTTCAGCATATCGGACAGTTTTTTTAATAGTCCAATAATTTCACACGATGCTGTTTCTTTTTTTCTATAATCGATAATACCCTCAATAATTTCATAGTGCAAATCCTCGAGTTTTTTAAGTCTCTGAAGATAAGCCCTGTTCTTTTGAGCAGCGATCGTGGAAATTTGGAATAATTCATCTGTAACCCCTTCAAACGCTGAAATAACTACCACACAATTCTCCGGCTGGTTATATATTAGGTTTTTAACTTTATCTATATTCTCTGGGGTACTAATTGAAGAACCACCGAATTTCAGGATTTTCATAGTGTAATTTTTTAGTTTGCAAATTTACGAATTAGATGATTAATATGACATTAATCTAGTTGCTATAAATAAATACATGCAATAAAAAAGCACCACCCCAGATTAAACTAAGAATGGTGCTTTTCTTAAATTAATACGTTTTATCTTAAACTATACTTCAGCGCTTTCTGTAACAATACTTCTGTCTACCTTTTTAACCAATCCCTGTAATACTTTTCCGGGACCAACTTCAATAAACGATTGTGCGCCATTTTTAATCATGTTTTGCATGGTTTGTGTCCATTTTACCGGTGCCGTAAGTTGAGCAACTAAATTTTGTTTAATTTCCTCGGGATTAGTATAGGCATTACCTGTAACATTTTGATATACAGGACATATTGGCTGTTTAAAGTCAATTTCTTTTATAGCTGATTCAAGTTCCTTTCTTGCCGGTTCCATAACAGGTGAATGAAAAGCACCGGCAACATTCAGTTTTATTACCCTTTTTGCCCCTCTTTCAGTCAATGCTTCCATGGCTTTTTCCAATCCAATCAATGTTCCTGAAATAACCAATTGACCAGGACTGTTATAATTGGCAGGAACCACCACTTCATCCAAACTATTACAAACTTCTTCAATAATTTCATCTTCCATGCCTATAACCGCAACCATTCCTGAAGCAGTTTCGTCACAGGCATTTTGCATAGCACTGGCCCTTTTTTGTACTAATTTCAATCCTTCCTCAAAATTAATTACCCTACTGGCAACCAATGCCGAAAATTCACCAACTGAGTGCCCAGCTATCATAGCAGGTTGAAAAGACTCACCTAACAATTTTGACAGAATTACTGAATGAAGAAAAATTGCAGGCTGAGTAATACTGGTTTGTTTTAAACCATCTTCGTCACCACTAAACATATAAGAGGTAATATCATACCCTAAAATTTGATTGGCTTTATTAAAGAGTTCTTTCGCTAATTCGTAATTTTCATATAACTCTTTACCCATTCCTGCAAACTGGGTACCTTGACCTGGAAAAACATATGCATTCATTCTCAATTGTTTTTTAAGTTTAATTCATTTTAAAATATTAAAACCAAATTCTATTAATCCGGAAATAATATTTTCTAATAAAATTTCGCCAAAAATAAAACATTATCCCAACATGAAAAAATACCTGGTTTCTGATTAATGAACATATTTAAGATCTTTTTGCTTTTTCCCATGAAACTGATTGATTTGAACCCATGAATCTTATATACCCTTTAATAATCGATAAATTCATGATTATCAAATAATAAGGAATGAAAATTATTCTCGCTGATGTCTTATAATTTCTTAAAATCAACCCCATAAAAACTAAAAAATAAAAAATACACTGGAAATAAAAAAAAATATGATATATAATATTACTATCGTTGCCTGTTAACAATATAATATTCAAAATAAAAATTAAAGGTATCAAAAAAGGTACTAATGTCCACCGCAATACTTTATGGGAAAAATATTGAAATGAATAAAACCCATATTTAAAAGGGTTCAAAATATTTAGATACCTGAAAAGGGTCTGGATACTCCCATATGCTATTCGAATCTTTCTTTTCATTTCTTCCTGAATATTTAAGGACGCAGTTTCTGTTGAAACCGCAAATGGGGCATATTTTGTTTTATACGATTTTTCAATTATAGAAAGCGAAATAACAAAATCTTCAATTATGCTGTCACTGGAAATTTTAGTGTATAACTCCTTTCTTATGGCAAACAATTCTCCGGCAGCCCCAACTGAAGAGTTCACATAAGATTCCAAGTTTTTTATAATAGATTCATACCCCCAGTAAATGCCTTCGCCTGAACCCACTGCCCTATCCTGCTTTTGATAAACTATTTTTTTTTGTCCGGCGACACATCCAACATTTTTATTTTGAAAAGGTTTTACAATTTCTTGGATACAATTTTCATTTAACATTGAGTTGGCATCACAAAAAATCACAATAGGCGTTACTATAAAATCCATAGCCCTGTTGACGGCACCAATTTTACCATTTCTTTTTTCATCATGCAAAACAGTAATATTGGGAATTGCTTTTAGTCTCTCCACACTTCCATCGTTGGACCCATCCGTTACCCATATTACTTTTAACTTATCCTCAGGGTAGTTTAATTTATTTGTATTCAGCGTTTTACTGTCTATATAATCTATCTCATTGTAAGCTGGTATTAATAAGGTAACTTCAGGGGTATAATCACTTTGAATTGCTGGTTTATGAAAAAACATCCTTTTAAAAAAGGCTATTATGGCCATAAGCAAGGTATATCCTATATAATTATAAACAATTACCAGTAAACAAAACCAGAAAAGAGTAGTAACCTTCATGACAGATGCTCCTTATAAAATCGTATAAGATTTGCACAGATTACCTGGTTATTATACTTTGTTTGTATCAGATCATGGGCATTTCTTCCGACCTGTTGGCAAAACATATTATCTTGAATTAACATACTAAGCTTTTTAACAAATTCTTGAGTAGAATCAGCAATAATAATATGATGGTCTTGCACATAATCAATCCCTTCAACACCCTTTGAAGTTGAAACAATTGGTTTTCCGTAAGCCATACCTTCAATGATTTTCACTCGCATTCCACTACCTGCAAATAAAGGTACAACCATAATATTATTATCCAAAAAATATGATTTACTTTCATTTATTTCGCCTATATACGAAACATTATTTTTTTTGAGATATGCTATAAGTTGCTTTGATGCATTTCTTCCCGCAACTTTTAATTCAATCCCCGGATGCTTAAGTTTTATAATTTTCCAAACATTTTGAACAAACCATTTAATCCCCTCAATGTTAGGGATCCAGTCTAGTGAACCTATATAAAATAAAGAATTTTTATGTTTCACATTTTCAGAAAACAGATAATTTTCTGTTTCTATGCCAAAAGGAACAATATGCAATGGCATTGTATTTTTATTTTTGGTAAAAAAAAGGGCATCTTCTTCAGTTATTGGTAAAACTGCATCATATTCATTTACAACTTGTTGTTCATATCTTTTCAATCTTTTTGCCAATAGTCGCAAATATATTTTTTTAATGGAATTTTTTTCCTGTTTCGCATTGTTGGTCCATATTTGTGACTCAATGTTATGGCTTCTATAAACAATTTTCGCGTCACTGCATTCCCTGATCAAAGATATATAAGGGGTAATATATAAACCTTCAAGTTGAACAATATCAAATCTTTCTGAACTAAGGATATCTTTAATTTTATTATAGAAGTCCTTGTTGTAAAACCTATCTAAGATATAAGGACTTTTGGTAAACACTAAATTTTTTAAAAGTCCGGTTAAATGAATGTCTGTGTTAACATCAACAATATGACATTTAATATTTGCTGGTATATGTTCACTGTAATCTTTCAGGCCTACAAAGTGTTTGGTAGTATTCATTGCCAACACAGTAACATCATGATTATTTCCAGCTAAACCCTGCATAAGTGAAAACATGGCCAAGGCACCACCATCTTTGGGTAAGAAAGGAATTTTATTGCATAGTTGCAATATTCTCATTCTTTGAACGTTTTTTATTTTTAAAGATATTTTTAATAAAATTCAAGTACGTATCGGTATTCAGTATTACGGAATCGGTTGTAGCTTTATATGTTAAAAACACACCTATAACAAATAATATTACAGAAGCTGACCACATACCTGTAAATGCCTCAACAAGCCCCTCTCTAACCAGTTTTTTCCCTGTAAGTGACAACATGTAATAAATCAAAAAGAAAGCTACAGAAACAACAATTGGCGTTCCCAACCCCCCTTTTCGAATAATTGCCCCTAAGGGCGCACCAATAAAGAAAAATACTAAGCAGGCAAAAGCTAATGTAATTTTATAGTGCCATTCAATCTGGTGCCGTTTCAGTATATTTTTTGTATTATCATATGACATCCCAAAATTTCTTGCCACATGCGAATTAACCCTGGAATCAGAAATGGCTTTCTCATATGCCCTCTTTTTTTGTTCCCCGTTTAAAGAAGCATATATTGCATATGGGCTTATATTAAGAGTATCGTAACTTGGACGTGAACCCTCATCCTGAACATACTTTATTTCCCTTACCAAATTTTTTTGAAGGTTAGAATAAACTCTCTTTTGCTGTACTTTAATTTGTTTTTTAATCGAATCCTGGGCATGTGATAACTGTTGAATAGTCATCATTTGATAACCACTGGCATAAAGTGCTTCATCCCTTCTGGTTAAGCCAAAATCTTTCAGGTGTATCACAAGGTTTTGTTCTTTAAAATATTCTTTGTGGTGAGGAAATGTTTTTTCTTCTATTCTTCTATTAGGTTCTTCAAGTTCAACATAGCTTTTTCCCTGATACAGAGTTACTAATAATTTAGATTCATCTTCAGCCATTCTTATATAACCTGAATCGGCCACGGTTACATAACTATTTCCATCTTTTTGGGTATGGTTATATATCCGAATACCTTTTAAAAGCTTTGTTTCAGTGTTTTTGGAATCAATTTTTATGCTATATCCATCTATACCATTATAAAATACACCAGTCTTAATTGAAAGCTCGGGCCGTGATTGACGAATATCATTTAGAAGGGCCCTGGCATGCAAATGTATCACGGGCAAAACATTATTGGCAAAAAAGAAAGCCGCAATACTTAAAACAAAAGTCAGTACGATTAAAGGAAACATAATCCTTTGCAAAGAAATACCAGATGACTTAAGCGCCAATAATTCATTATTCTCCCCCATATTCCCAAAAGTCATTAGTGAAGAAATCAAAATTGCTAATGGCAATGACAACGGGACAAAACTTGCCGATGTATAAGTTATTAATTCCGCAATCACACCTATTTCAAGCCCTTTTCCTACAAGATCATCAATGTACTTCCACAAAAACTGCATCAGTAAAATGAAAATAACGATGAAAAAAGTAAGGATCAATGGGCCCACGTATGATTTAACAACCAACAAATGAATTCTCTTCACTACAATCTCCTTTTAAATTAAAGGTTTTTCGTAAAAATATTAATTAATTGTGAATGGAGACCAATGATTTTTTAACTTATAAACCTATGGTATGCTTTAATTCCGCTATTTGGGTATTCCACAATTCAACGGTACTATCCATTTCATCTTCATCAGCAAAATCAGTGATCATTAATGCAACATCCCCGGTGAGTTCATCTTGGTTTAACCTGAATTCAAAATAGGTCCTTTCACCATCATCATCTTCTTCAAGCCATTTAAAACGAATGTATTTATTCTCTTTTTTTAAAACAACTTCAGCTTGACTCTCAGCTCCTTCCCAAATAAATGAATATATTTTCCCACGTTGATTAACATCATCTGCAAACCACTCCGACAAACCTCCCGGAGTGCTTAATCTGCTGAAAATAACTTTAGGTGATGAATTAATGGTGTATTCAAGTTCTATTTTACTTTTCATTATTAAAAGTTAGGTTATTTTTCTGTAAACTCGCAATATAACAAAAAAACTTAATATATAAAACCTGGCCAAACACCATGATCCTCATCTAAAGCATTTCGAATATATACAATTCATTTCAACATATACCGATTTTTATATTTTATTAAGAAATGCATAACATAAATTAACAGTGTTAGTATTTAACTTAAATGCAGTTCGTTTATTTTGATGACAATAATCACCAATAAATATGCATAAAATACTGTAAGAAAGCATAATTATTTACTATCTTAAATAGAAATTTAACACGCGGGCAGAATTGTTTAAATAAAATGTGAAATGTTACATGTAAAGTCTTTTGTATTCTATACTTCTCACAACTATGTTATCGCTTTTACATTGATAATGTTTACATATTGTATAAATACAAAAAGTCAGCTTTCTGCCGACGCCGGAAATGATAAAATGGTGTGTGAAAACGAAGAAATAATAATTGGAGGTAGTCCCTCCGCTTCTGGCGGTTCCGGTGATTATTCATATAGCTGGTCGCCAACCACAGGATTAGATAATCCTACTTCTGCTAACCCTGTTATTACAGCTATGGATAATATTACCTATTCACTCACAGTTACTGATAATATAAATGCTGCATCAGCAAATGACATAGTCAATATAACCGTTACCCCACTTCCTGAAGTAAATGCCGGAAACGACAAATCGGTTTGCCTGTATGGTGATATCGTAAATATTTCGCTTTTTGGCAGGGTTGAAGGTTCATCAACAACGGGTGAATGGATTTCAAGAGGTGATGGTAATTTTCCACTTGGAAATGATATATTATCTACAAGTTATACGTTAGGGGCAGGTGATAAAACAAAAGACTCTATTTATTTGGTACTTTCTTCAACAAATAAAGGCATATGCCCACCCGTATCAGACTCATTTAAATTATTTATTTATCCAAGAAGCGAAGTTAATGTTGGGAATGATCAGGTATATTGTGAAAATATTGAAGAAGTTTCACTAAACGGAAACATTACCGGTGGATCAACTACCGGAAAATGGTATACCAACGGAAAAGGCGCTTTTGAACCAAACCCAGAAGACTTAAATGCAATTTACATACCACACAAAGATGATATTGATACCGGAAAAATAACTTTTATTCTGGTTTCAACAGGTCTTCTTGGCTGTGCCGGGGCAAGTGATACGTTGAAGGTAACATTTATCCAATCCCCGCGTGTATCGGCTGGTGAAGATACTACAGTAAATAGCAGGTCAGTTAAATTAAACGGATGGGTAAATAATGTCAATACTTTCTATTGGGAAACAACGGGAACCGGTAATTTCTTCCCGGATAATTTAAGTTTACTTACAAATTATTATTTTGGAAATGAAGAAATATCAATGAACAGTGAAGTAACAATTATTTTACATGCTGAAAATCCGGGATGTCCATGGGTTAATGATAGTGTTATAGTTAAATCCCTTTTTACTGATATTCCAAACGCCTTTAGTCCAAACGATGATGGTATCAATGATTATTTTATGCGCGGTGAATATATAGAGATCTATAACAGATGGGGACAGCTTTTATACAATGGTATTGATGGATGGGATGGCAGATATAAAGGAGAAAAAGTGGGTAACGGGACTTACTTTTACGTGATAAAAAATAATGAAGGTCAAGTATCACTCAAAGGAAGTGTAACAATACTGAACGATAAAAAATGAAACTACGGCTTGTCATATTATTGCTTATGGGCATACAACTAATAAATGCTCAAAAAGTGTTGGAAGAAGCAAACCTCGCTTTTAAAAAGAAAGAATTCGCCATAGCAGTTTCGTTATATAAAGAATCTCTGAAAGTAGTAAAATCACGAACCGAAAGAATTCAAATTTATGTAAACCTGGGGGATTGCTACCTGTTTTTAAACGATCTAAAAAATGCATTGAAATATTATGAACAGTGTTACCGTGCCAGATATAAAGACCCACAATTATTTTTAAAAATGGGTGAAGCACTTATGAAAATGCAGGAATATGATGATGCCATAGAATTTTTAAACATATATTTGGAAGAAGTACCTAACGATGAAAGGGCAAAGAATTTTGGGGAGTCATGTTTGTTCGCTAAACAAAATACTTCACCAATTCCCGGAATAGTTTTTAAAAATGTAGAAAGCCTGAATACAAAGTATGCTGAATATGGTGTAGCATATACCAATAATAAAATCATATTTTCATCATCACGAATAAATAACAGCTCTTCAAATATATATAAAGTTACCGGACAAGGGTATAACGATTTTTACAATGCCGAATTTGATGTTATTAAGAACGAATGGACAAAACCTGTTATTATAGAAGGTAAAATAAATACACCTTTTAATGAAGGTACCTGTACTTTTAATGATGCAAACAATACCTTATATTTTATGATATGCAACGGAAAGGCAGGGGATAAAAACAATTGTGCTATTTACTATGCCCAGTACGATGTAAACAGTAATTCATGGACTGAACCAGAACTTCTGAATATTGCTGACAACAATTATAATTACGGACATCCGTCAATTTCACGAAATGGAAAACGATTGTATTTCGTAAGCGACATGCCTGGAGGAGAAGGCATGAAAGATATATGGTTTATGGACAATATAAATGGTAATTGGCAGCCCCCGCAAAATGCAGGAAACAAAATCAACACCATAGCTGACGAACAATTCCCGTTTATTTATTATGATAGTATTCTTTATTTTTCTTCAGATGGGCATCCTGGCTATGGTGGACTCGACATTTACAAATCAGTTTTACTAAACAACCAGTTTTCCAACCCAAAAAATATGGGTATACCCTATAATTCCAGTTATGATGACTTTGGAATTTATATGTTTACCCCTGATTCCGGTATGATGTGCTCAAACAGGCTTGAAGGAAAGGGAGACGATGATATTTATTCTTTTTATACCAGAAAAAACAAATTCTTTTTAACAGGCACTGTATTTGATAAAAATACTCGATTGCCAATCGAAAACGCCACAGTTATATTGGGTAATAAAAATCTTGAATTCGATTCAGTCAGAACCCTAAAAAATGGTAAATATTTTTTAAGTAACCTTAAAACTGCACAGGAATATATTGTAACTGTTTACAAAAAAGGATACTTGGGAGACCTTCATTATTACACCCCAACAAACAGTATAATTGAAAATGAAAAGGATAGCATCGCTTTGCTAAACTTTGGGCTGGTAAAAATTACCGATGAAGAGATAAATATTAATAATATTTACTATGACTTTGGAAAATGGAACCTGACACCCAACTCAAAAACAGAGCTCATGAAACTAGTAAGATTACTTAAAGTTAACCCCAGTATAAACATACGAATCAACTCGCACACAGATGCAATTGGTGATGAAAATTTCAACCAGGAATTATCGAATTACAGGGCTCAGTCAGTCGTAAATTTCTTGATTGAAAATGGTGTTGGGGCTGAAAGGTTAACATTTAAAGGATGGGGCGAAACAAAACCTGTTATTGAAAACCCAGAAAATGAGGAAGAACAGGCATTAAACCGGCGGACAAGTTTTCAAATTGTTAACATTGATGATATTAGTACCGACTATTCGATGGCATCCTATAAATCACTCACACAATCAATTGTTATTGGCCATGTTGAGAACCTTGATGCAATAACCGGAAGTTTTGACCCCGGAACAAAAAAACAAGTAGTCTTCAGATTGCAAATTTATGCAGGAAAAGAACGCATCTCAAGATCGTACCTCAACCAAATTGAAAGGCACATTGGACACCATAAAGTTTTATCTTCGAAAGGGAAAGATGGTTATTTCAGGTATGCTATAGGAGACTTCCGAAAATTTGATCAGGCTATGGAAATGAAAAAAATATTAAACGATAATGGTTATAACTCATTTGTTATTGCCTTTATGAATAACCTGAGGATCACTATTCTGGAAGCACGACAACTTTCTGAAAGCAATTCATCATTTTAATGCAATGAAAAAACTATTTATTACATTATGTATTGCGAACCTTTTTCTCTGTAACGCACAGGACCACGCCCTTATATCAAACTATCAAGTATTTTCTGATCTTTTTAACCCTTCATTCCAGGGTACTGATAAATTTATAAATATATCTTTCTTTACCCGCAAACAATGGGTTGGGTTTGAAGATGCCCCTTCTACCCAAGTTTTTATGATGAATTCATTCATTGACAAAATAAAGAGTGGGATTGGCTTATCAGTTTACAATGACAATATTGGCAAAGAAAACTCTCTTATGATGATGCTGAATTATAGTTATAAAATACACCTTGGACAATACTTAAATATTACAAGTGGTTTAGCGGGTGGCCCGATGAATAAAAAAATTAATGTAAAAGACCTGGTTTACGAAGAAATTGAACCTGTTAACAATTTACAATCATTTTCTTCTTTTATGCCTGCCATTTCAATAGGGATTAAAATCAATTATATAAATTACACAATTGGATTTTCATTATTAAATACCTTTGACAATCCAAATGATGATATAAAAATTGAGTATCCAACATTTTACACAGGATATTTTGAAAGCCTTTTTGAATTGAACGATAACCTTTCTGTTCAACCTTTTTTTTGCTACTACAATTCATTAAAATCAAATATGATTATGTTTGGTAACACTTTTTTTTATAAGAAAAAATACTGGGCTGGTTTGTCGTATCGCCACATGGAATCTGTTATTGGTATGTTTGGATGCATGATTGGAAAAAAACTAAGCATTGAATATTTATATGATTTTGCTGTTGGCAATATTCAATATTATCATAATGGATCTCATGAAATTTTTTTAAAATTTTCGTTACCTAAAAAAGAAAAGGAATATTTTTACCACAAATCGCCCAGGTTTTTTTAACTGAAATTATATCATGCATTTAACGTTTTATGAAGAAGCAAAAAAAAAACTTGAAACAATTCATTT
>JBNLCS010000327.1:0-3957 GCA_050303935.1 Bacteroidales bacterium | reverse complement strand
TTTATACCGGATGAAAGGCCATAGTCACTCAAAACGGTTGGCCTTAGGTTAAATGAAACCCTTCTCACTTCTTTAATAACATCGGCTGTAAGTTCTTTCAGGTTCTCATAATTATCTGTTTCAAATTTATTGCCCTGCCCGGACATTGCCTCAACCTGAAACTTTAAACCGGTAAGCATTTGTCCGATCCCGTCATGCAAATCACGTGACAACCTCCTCCTTTCCCTTTCCTGGCCTTCAAAGATCAAAGATGCCCGAAGTTTTTGTTCTTCAGTTTTAATTTTTAGGATGTTTTTGTAACTCTGTTTTTCCCGTGCTTCTGACTGCAATAATCTTTGAATAACCCTTTTTATAAACGATGCGGTAGGATGAAAAATGAAAAAGAATTCAAACACCAATATTCCCAGCGCTATGATAAGCAATATGGTTTCAATACGTATTACATCCTTTACTTTTTGCAGTGCCTCCGAATCATATTGATTCACTATTTTATCCATCCTTGGCAAAAACTGTCTTTCATTTTCTAAAATTCGATCAATTAAGTATTGCAGCTCAGAATTGTTTACTGCTGGATTTTGCTTTATAATACTTACAAGTTGTTTAGCAGAATTGTAAACCCCGGTGAAATAAACGGCCATTTCCCGGAACATACTATTGATTGTATCGCTATTTGTTCCATGCAACAGCATAGCGCTATCGCCATTTACTAAAGCATCATTGGATTTATACCAAAGCCCCATTGATTGCTCCAATTTACTAGCATATTCAAGGCGTTCCGATTTATTTTGGGCATAAAATATAAGTAATGATTCTTTGGTAATTTTCTGGCTCAGCATTCGTTGTCTTCCTGCAATATTTACCACACGGGAATCACCAAGTTGTTTTTTCAGGAAATTTTGAATGAGCGCCTGTGAAGTTATAATAGCTATAGCAATGCTTGTCAGGGCAAACACATATCGTATACTTAATTTATTGTATATATTCCTGTCAAGCGGTGTGTCTTCTATTCTCTTTAAATTTGAATACATTTATCAACAATGAAATTCTAAAACAAGTAAGTATCCAATACAAATATAAGATAAATTACTCATGATAATGATTTTGAACCTTACGCACAGAAGGTTTGTTCAATTTCCCGGCTTATGTTCCCCATATATTTCTTTGTTCAGTAAAAGTTTTCAGCCCTGAGAATAATTATTACTTAAAATGGTAGCTGCAAAAATATCACAGGCCGGAATCAAAAATTTTAAATGTCATGTTAAAAATGAACATTGCAACCCTAAAATTGTCACATTACAAAATAATATTGATTACATTTTAGTTAAATTGTAATAAGCAGCTGATGGACACTTCTTCGAATATAGAGACAAAAACAATTAAAATTGCAGACAATTATAACAGGACTTTTAAAAAACTTCGTATTAGCCTAACCAATCAATGCAATCTTGCATGTACTTATTGCGTTTCTGGTGAAAACGATAATCCAGAAACAGATTTCAGGGGTAAAGAAAATTTAAAGCACCTGAAAGCTCATGAAATTTTTCAGATTGTTAAATCAATTCACAGTATTTGTAATTTACAAACAATCAAATTAACCGGTGGGGAGCCATTACTTTACAATGATATTTTTAAACTGATCGATCTTTTAAATGGTTTGAAAATAGAAAAGATAAGTATTACTACCAACGGTTATTTCCTAAAACATAGGGCAGCCGAACTCCTGAAAAGAGGGGTGAAAGATATAAATGTATCCTTGGATGCCGCGGATTTTGCCAGTTTTAAAAAAATAACCAAAAAAGATGCTTTTTTTAAAGTTATAGAGGGTATTAATAAAGCTCTTGAACTTGATGCCAGAATCAAAATTAATGCAGTAATCATGAAAGATGTTAATGAAGATCAAATTTTGCCCCTTATAGAACTGGCTAATAACTCCGGCATTGAAATTCGTTTTTTGGAACTTATGAAAATGGGATATCTTTTTCAACAAAATAATGGGATGTTTTTTTCTGAAAGTGAGATATTATCTGTTATCAAAAAAAAGTATGATATTGAACCATTGCCCAGGCAAAAACATTCGACGGCAAATTACTGGACAATTAAAGGCGGTAAAAAATTTGGCATCATTGCTAATGAATCGTCCCCTTTTTGCAGGGATTGCGACCGGTTACGGCTTGATACATATGGAAGGATCTATGGTTGCATAGGCCAGTTGAAAGGCATTGATATTGCCAACATTGCCACCAATGAAGAGGTGGTAAAAAAACTAAAAAAAGCCCTTGGTCACAAGCAAATTGACAAATTTCATGGTAGTCCGGTATCCATGTTAAATATTGGAGGATAACAAATGAAGAAGTACAAAGAAATACAATTTTTTGCTGTTTTAAGGGAAAAAATAGGAGATGAAATACAGATTGAACTGGAAGAGAAAACCTCGGCTGCTAAATTGCTTAACCAGTTATCAGAAAAATTTCGTGATGTGAAAGCTGTACTGGAATCTTCAAGGGTAGCAAATGATGATGCTATTTTAGATGAAAGTGAGATTATTGATACAAGTAAAACTATAAGCATACTCCCCCCGGCAAGCGGAGGGTAATTAACATATATATGGTATTTGCAGATATAATAGAAGAAAAAATACGTTTAGAGAAGTACATAAGCACTATTCACATGCCTGAAACAGGAGGAATGGTGACTTTTTCGGGAATTGTACGTAACCACAATCATGGAAAAAAAGTAGACTATCTTGATTATGAATCCCATACTGTAATTGCCAAAAAAGTTATAACAGAAATACTTATAGAAAGCACTCAAAAATGGCCAATTCAGTTTGCATTGGCAGTTCATCGTACTGGAAGGTTGAAGATTGGTGAAATTGCAGTGTTGGTAATTACGTGTTCAGCACACAGAAAAGAAGCTTATGAGGCTAACCAGTTCATTATTGATAAACTTAAAATTGAAGCCCCTATTTGGAAAAAAGAAACGTTTACCGATGGTTCCTCTGTTTGGGGAAATAACTGTGATTGCCATCATCATAATGACCGTTCAGCAATTGAATTATCTGAAAATCCCAACCAGGCTTTTATACCGCCTGATAAATGACAAATGTTTTGTAACCCATGTTCTTCGGTCAACTTATACAAAGCCTTCTTGCTTACAACACCATGTTTACAATACAATATTACCGGAATATCCTTTGGGATTTCCTGAACAGCATTATCAAGTAAAGAAAAAGGTATTCTCATATCTGATTTCATGATTTTGGGACCTTCTTCATTATTTCTAACATCAATAAGCTGTATATCTTGCCCTGACTCAATCATTTCTGACAATTGGGCGGGTTCAACTTCTTTTAATTTCGTGCTTGTGTTCTCACAACCTATGAGATAGTCATTTGTACTAATAGTAGTCTGTTTTTTTGAGGGAAAAATCTTCAATACTTCAAATCGCATTGTCATGGCATTAAAACTTAAAAGCTTACCATGCAATACGTTTCCTTTTTCAATAATTATTTTAATTACCTCCATGGCTTGAATCGTTCCTATAATGCCAGTTACAGCTCCCAGCACACCAACCTGGTTGCAATCTGGAATAACCTCAGGATCCGGGACAGAAGCGTGAAGGTCACGATAACTTACCCCCTTTTCATTATTCCTGTTTACATTAAATACAGAAATAAAGCCTTCCATTTTGTAAACCGAACCATAAACCATTGGTATGTTGTATTTTATACAATAATCATTGATCAGATACCGGCTGCCAAAATTATCAGTGCAGTCAACAACAATATCATAGAAAGGAAAAAGGGCATCAATATTATCCACCGTCAGATTTTCAGGATAATTTTTTATTGTAATGTGCGGGTTGTGTTCAGCCAATTTCTGGCTGGCCACTTCTGCCTTGTTCTTCCCAATTTGTGCAACATTATATAATACCTGTCGGTGCAAATTTGACCCATGT
>JBNLCS010000326.1:0-3870 GCA_050303935.1 Bacteroidales bacterium | reverse complement strand
AGGGATTGAATTCAGGAAATTCTTTTTTAAACAGGTTTTCCAATGGTTCAATTACCTGCCTGATATTTTTATCGGTTGATCCCCATGCATCTGCACCAAGAGAATTTTTCCTTGAAAGGAATTCGGAAACCAATTTCATATATGGGGTGTTTTCTTTTTGGTGCATGATTGCTTGCAACCCCATATCTTTGTACAACCATATACACCAGCTTACTTTGTATTTATTGTAGTAAGCCAGTTGATCTTTAAGTATTTGATACCGCATTTCGTCTTTTTCAGGATCGCCGGTATAAACAGGCCCGAATTCTCCAACCCAAAGCGGTACCTTACGGGAAAACATAAATTCACTTTTATTCAGAAAATCCTGTTCAAGGGTATCTTTATCATAATACCTGCCGTATGTATAACCCGGATAATCCCCTCCTGAAATAAATCCGGGCATAGCATAGTCATGATTCGTGTAAACCACATTATCCCATATTTCAGTAAATTTATCAAATTCGGTTGCATAACGGTCACCTTCTAAAAACAAAATATGATTTGGGTCAATCTTTCTAATGGCATCTTGCAGCCGTTTAAAATAAGGGAAAACTTTTTCTCTGGTTGGGTCTGCTGGTTCATTAATCAAATCGTAGCCGGCAACCCACGGTTGATCTTTGTAACGGTTAGCGATATACTCCCATAAATATACTACCCTGTCTTGAAAATCTTTATGTTTCCAAAATAAAGCTTTGTGAGTAGGGTTATCGCTGTGCCAATGCTGGTTTTGAGAACCAGGTAGTGCATGCAGGTCTATAATGGTATAGATATGGTGTTTTGCACACAAATTGATGACCCGGTCCAGGTGCACGAAAGCTTCTTCTTTTATTACGCGGGGGTTCATATCATCTTCAAAAAGACGATAATGGATAGGTATGCGCACCAGGTTTAGTCCAAGGCTGTTTATATATTCAGCATCAGGTTCTGTGAAATAACTTTCCAGAAAATTATCAAAAAAAAGCTTGTATTTTTTTTCTCCCAGCACTTCTAATAAACTTTCCCTCATGGCTTCTTCATTAGCCGGATAACCATCAATAAAATTTTCCATGTGCAACATTCCCCCCAGCCCAAAACCACGTAAATATACAGTGTCACCTTTTTGGTTAACTATTTGATCTCCTGAAGCCTGAAGCCAGTTTTCGTCTGTTAAATGTTGAGTATTCATTTTCTTTGTTTGTTTTATGTCAGAACATCTTGAAAATAAAAATATAACCAGAATGGTTAATGGCAGGAAGATATTTGTTCGTTTCATAGCTTTTTAGTTGTAAAAGTAAATATACAAAATTTGTCAATAACTTATGTGTTAAAATGTTAAGGGCGATAAATGTTAGGAATTGGAGGGTATCATCTTTGTTTGTTCAGGTAAATAAGCGGTGTTTGTATTTCGTATTACTATTTTTTTGAGATAAATAAAAGAAAAGCTGTTTTTTTCAAATAGTGTTAGTTCTTCGCAACTTAAATAATTATATTTAAACGTTTATTATAAAGCACTATTTTAAAATTTACGTTTCAGTTATGAAAAGCATATTTTCCATTTTAGCAATAGTAATGATCTCAGCCCAGTTTGGTCATGGTCAACATTACTACAGTGATTCGTTTGTAGCCCAAAAAGCTGATAATTTCAACATTGATGGGGTGGGGGATGAAGCTTTCTGGGATGAGTGTACTTGGTACGACATAAAATATATCTGGATACCTTACGGTGAAAATATGTCGGCAGGTGATTTTTCAGGAAGGGTAAAATTTGCCTGGACAGAGGAAAAATTATTGGTCCTTGGTGAAATAGAAGATGATGTTTTATCAGACACACATGAAGATCCCAAATCTAATTACTGGAACGATGATTGTTTTGAAGTTTTTCTTGACGAAGATTATTCAGGGGGGTGGCACCAGACTAGTTACAATGCATTTGCCTACCATTGTTCCATTAACGAAAAAGATGTTATTGACTCAGGAGACGATGATGCATCTAATGTGAATTTGAAAGATCATGTGGAATTTGACCTTGATACGATTGATGGTACACATTATGTTTGGGAACTCGCCATAACTATTTACGACGATACATTTAATGAAAGCAAAGCAAGTAATAGAACGGTTTCATTAAAACAAAACAAACAAATGGGTATTGCAGTTGCATATTGTGATAATGACGGGGGGGCAGAAAGGGAAAATTTTATTGGACTGATTAATGTAGCTTCTGAACACTATAATTCTGCCTGGCAGAATGCCAGTGTTTTTGGAAAACTTACCCTGGAAGGCCCAGATCCGGTAACAAAGGTTGATAAAAATAATTACACTACAAGTGAGGATATTCTGGTTTTTCAGGATAAACAATTAAACCTGATTATTGAGAACCAGGGAAAATCGTATGGAAAAACCAATGTTTCCGTTTTTGATCTTAATGGCAGGTTGTTGAAAGAGTCTTCCGTTTATTTGGATGGAAGCGTTACATTAGATATGCAAAATATAGCGTTGGGGGCGTATATTGTAAGCTTACAAGGTGAAGATTTTACTACCTCCAGCATGTTTATTAAATATTGAACGGGTATACTTCAATGTTAATTCAATGAAACTAATTTATTACTTAGAGACTGTTTAAATTTCATCCTTCAGTTTTTTTACCTGCCTATGTCGGCAGACAGGTGCGTCTTTTTGTCCCATATTTTGTTGGATTTTCTTTAAATAGTCAATGCTATTCGCATCAAATCCACCTCATCTGGAACAAAAATACACTATAAAAAATTCTAAAAACGAATTTTAAACAGTCTCTTAGTTGGATATTAATGTACTAAAAACTGTCTTTCTTATGGAAAGATGGAATAATGGATTTAATTGAATTGATTAATCCTGTGTTCCATTAGTCCTTTATTCCAATAATCCAATATTCCATATAATAACATTACTATATATACTTCTGGTTATTAATTGTATATAGTTGTTCAATTCGTTGAGTTCAAGTCAATTTATTACCTGTTTTAGTATTTAATTTGAATAGAAAATTTATTCCCCTTCTTGTAGATGCGTAATTCATCATAGTTCTTGTTGTATTCCCAGGTATCAGCGTTTACTATTTTAGCGGGTTTTGAATTAGTTTGAAGTAAGAAAACATATGCTTGTTCCGTTTCTCCATGTACATCTAATTTATTTGATTTTCCATTGTATGTTACGTTTATTGGCTCATACCTTATTCCGTCATTTAAGGGTTTATAAAACTTATATTTATTTATTTCCTGATTTGGGATGATATAAATGGTTTGTTTGTTTGTTAAAGAAGGATCGCCTATTCCTGAATAGCTATTTGATATCTCCATAGGCAATATAGCACCTGTTTTAATAAACAACGGAAATTGGTCTAAAGGATAGGTATTAGAAATTTTTGTTCCACCTGTATAAACAATCTTAGTCCAAAAATCCATCCATTCGCCTTCATCAGGAAGATTAAAACTAACATGGTTGTTTTCAGATGTTATTGCTTTTGTAAAAAGAAACTCACCCACCATATGGCTTTCCTGTTCGTAGGACACATTCCTGATAAGGGACCCGCCATTAAAATGGGCATCCACGATTGTACTGAAAAAATAGGGTACGAGCTGGCTGTGAAGCCATACAGCTTTACGATAACAAACTACGGTTTCTTCATCGTGATACCAGGGTAAATGATTTGAAAAAGCACCGTTTTCCCCACCATTTATCATACATGCTGTTAAAGCACCGAACTGGGCATATCGGATTATTTCAATTTTGCCTGACCGCGCTTGCCAAAAGCCCCCTATTTCACATCCCGGGGCACCGTAGCCACTTTCTGATGATTTATAAATATTATTTATC
>JBNLCS010000325.1:0-2807 GCA_050303935.1 Bacteroidales bacterium | reverse complement strand
GAAGCCAAAGCTGAAATAGAGAAATGTGCTTGGGTATGTTCTTATTACGCGGAAAATGCAGCTTCACATTTGAAAACTGAATATATAAAAACAGAATATGCAGAAACAAGGGTGCAATATGAACCCATCGGAACTATTTTAGGCATTATGCCTTGGAATTTCCCCTATTGGCAAGTATTCCGATACCTTGCCCCTACCCTTATGGCTGGGAATACAGTTCTTTTGAAGCATGCTTCTAATGTTCAGGGATGTGCACTTCAAATTGAAGAAATTATTAAACAGGCAGGTTTTCCTCAAGATGTGTTCAGGGTTCTGGTAGTTGGTTCTGATAAAATAAAAACCATAATTGAACACGACGCAATAAAGGGAATTACATTAACAGGAAGCGAATATGCCGGATCACAAACTGCATCACAGGCAGGTTTAAATATTAAAAAAACCGTACTTGAACTGGGAGGTAGTAACGCCTTCATTGTAATGGATGATGCAAATTTTAACGAAGCTGTAAAGACTGGATTAACTGCCAGGTTTTTGAATGGAGGGCAAAGTTGTATTGCCGCGAAACGATTTATTGTTCATAAAAAAATATACAACGAATTTATTGATAAATATGAAAATGCAGTTGAAAAATTGGTTTTAGGAAACCCGATGAATGAAAATACGGATATTGGCCCCCTGTCAAGTGAAAAGCAAGCTTTAGAGGTAGAAAATCAAGTAAAAAAATCAATTCAAATGGGCGCAAGGGCAGTGTTGTCAGGAAACAGAAGAGGTGCTTTTTATCCACCTACAATCCTTGACAATGTAAATTTAAACATGCCTGTTATGAACGAAGAGGTGTTTGGCCCGGTAGCTCCATTTATAACATTTCAGGATGATGAAGAAGCAATTGAAATAGCAAATAAAACCCGGTTTGGTTTAGGTGTAACCATATTTACATCGAATAAGGAAAGGGCTGAAAAAATTATTCCCTTGATAGAAGATGGAGCTGTTTTTGTAAATGAATTAGTAAAATCAGACCCTCGTTTACCTTTTGGGGGAACAAAAAAGTCAGGTTATGGCAGGGAATTATCATTACTGGGTATACGGGAATTCGTTAATGCCAAAACAGTTTTTATTAAATAATAGACTATCTTCAAGTATCACTGATCTAATGTGGTAATTTTTTTCTCAACATCCCATATACAAAAGCACCCAGATAGGCAAAAACCAATACAACAATAAAAACAGGCAGCCCATGCCCTATCAGCGCATAAATGGGCCCCGGGCAGGCCCCTGTCATCGCCCATCCCAGTCCGAAAATAGTACCACCTAATAAATTTGCGTAAAACATCAGTGGTTTGGGTTGCAAATTCACCTCATTGCCATTAAATGATTTGATATTAAACCTTTTTATAAGTTGTGTTGAGATGATCCCGGTCACAACTGCAGACCCAATAATGCCATACATATGAAACGCCTGGAAACGAAACATTTCCTGTATCCTGAACCACGATATCACTTCTGATTTTACCAGGATTATACCGAATATAAATCCAAGAAATAAAAATTTTATATTTTTCATGATTTACTAAAGCTTTAAAACAAAAGGTAAAACAAAGTAAGTGGACAACAGGCCACCAATAAAAAAACCAATAACCGATATTAGGGAAGCCGGACTTAGTAATGATAGCCCGGTAATTGCATGACCAGAGGTACAACCATCTGCGTAACGGGTGCCAAACCCAACAAAAAATCCTCCTATGGCAATAAAAACAACTCCTTTGAGAGTAAGCAAACCCGTCCAACTGTATATATCACCTGGTGCCAACCCGGTAAAATCATTTATACCTATGAGCTGCAACCCGGCTATAGTTTTTTCTGAAATACCAATGGAACCTTCATTATTTAAAAACAAAGCACAGAATGTTCCCCCCAGTAATATTCCCAGTACATAAAAATTGCGCCAGGCATGTTCCTTAATACTGTAATTAAAATACTCTATTTTTTTAGTGGGTAAAACCATGGCGCAAAAATCCCTGAATGTACTTGATACACCAAATTGTTTATTGTCCCAAAGTAATAAAACCGGTACCATCAACCCTATTAGCGGCCCTGCCACATACCAGGGCCAAGGTTGTTTTATCCATTCAATAGTTTGTAACATTCCTTCTTTATTTTGCAAATGTATTTTAAGTTTTCAATTTATCTAACAACCAATTCACTGCTTCTGTTTCATCATCAAACATTTTTGTTGGCAAAGATGGCCGGCTAAACTTTAAATACAAGTTTACCAAAGGTCTGTGAAATGTAGCATTCATAACAATAGCCACCGCTTTCACCGTATTCTTATCCTGCCTGCCAAAAAATTTTCTTGCATCACTACTCATAAAGGCCATTTTTCTTATATCTACCAGGTTGGCATGTACCAGATTTCCTATTAATTCACTAGCCTTCTCCGTAATTTTAACAGCTTTATCCAAATCAATTGATGTTTTGTGAAACCGCATTTCAAGAATATTATTCTCATCAATTATAATGTCAGCGATTCCTTCCAGTGTTTCTTTCTTTTGCATAATTAGTCGTGTTTTATTACAATAATTTACAAAATTTTTGTTTAAATAGGTCAAACCTATTTGATTTTTAATACCTGCTTACCCTTAAACTGGTTAAACCTTTCTAACCTAACATCAAAGTTCACTTCTTCCCCTTTTTCCATTAAACCGATCATTTCATCAGCAAAATGTGGGGCTAGCATTACTCCTTTGGTGCCAAGTCCGTTAAAATAAAACATATTGTGAAATTTGTTATGACGCCCCAATACAGGCCTC
>JBNLCS010000324.1:0-4074 GCA_050303935.1 Bacteroidales bacterium | reverse complement strand
GTTTTGTTTTTTGTTTTTTCATACATAAATGCAGGGAATGAGTATATTTTTATTCCAAGTTGCTTTGCCCGTAACAACTCAGGATTATCCTCGCGTGCATGCATGCCCAAAATAATAGCTTCAATATCTGATTTAATCACGCTGGGGTCCCACCCTTTATAGGCAGGTAATAAACCATATTTTTCCAGACGGCCCCTGGAGGGTTCAAATATTTCATCATCAGATCCAGTAACCTGATACCCTTTATTATGTAATGCCATTGCCAGATTATGCATAATAGCACCACCAATTGCAATAAAATGAACCCGCATGTATTTTTTATCCTCTTTTATTATTTTTGTAGCAATTTTAAAAATATTCATGAACTTTTACCATGAATATTGGCTTTAAGTATTAACAATTACAATCATTTTACAGAAAAAACAAAAAAAAGATGAATTTAACCTCATTAAATACTGGTAAACTTAAGCTGGACGGAGGAGCTATGTTTGGTGTGGTGCCAAAAGTGTTATGGAACGCAAAATACCCGGCCGACGAAAATAACCAGGTAACTTTAACTATGCGCTGTCTGCTAATTGAAACCGATTCTAAAAAAATTATTATCGATACCGGGATAGGAGAGAAACTGGATGATAAAAAAAAGAAAATTTATCAATTGGAAGATATTATACATTTAGAAAAATTATTGGCCGAAAAAAATATAGCCGTTGATGAAATTACTGATGTTATCCTTACCCACCTGCATTTTGATCATTGCGGTGGATCTGTAAAATATGATACCAAAGGCAGGCCTGTTCCTGTTTTCCCAAAGGCCATGTATACAGTTAGCAAAGCACAGTGGAACGCTGCTACTATACCCAACAAAAGGGAAAGGGCTTCTTATTTTGGTGAAAACTTTTTACCAATTGAAGAAAATGGCCAGCTCAACATTATTGAAAAAAACATATGGTTTACGGATAATATTGAACTGCGATTATACAATGGCCATACAGATGGGCAAATTATTCCGTTTATAAAATATTATGACAAAACCATTGTTTACGTTGCAGATTTGTTACCCAGTGCTGTAAACATACCCCTTTCCTGGATTACAGCTTATGATATGCAACCTTTAGTGGCCCTGGAAGAAAAAGAAGCTTTTTTGAACGAAGCAGTAAAAGAAGATTATATTTTGTTTTTTGAGCATGACCTATATAACGAATGTTGCACACTGGTGAATACAGAAAAAGGGATACGGGCTGGTAAAACTTTTGATTTAAAGGAAGTACTATCATAAATATATTGATTATTTTTGGTTCATCATGAACCGCATAGACCGCATCTCTGCCATATTAATACAATTACAGTCAAAACCGGTAATAAGGGCCACTGAAATTGCTGAAAGGTTTGGAATTAGTATACGCACGGTTTACCGTGACATAAGAGCGTTGGAAGAAGCTGGAATTCCAATTGGATCGGAAAGCGGAGTAGGTTATTTTTTGGCCGAAGGATTTCACTTACCCCCCGTGATGTTTACCAAAAAAGAAGCCTATTCACTTTTACTGGCTGAAAAACTGATTGAAAAAATGGCTGATAGTAGCGCTGGAGAACATTACAAATCTGCCATGTACAAAATTAGGTCAGTTTTAAAGGATCATGAGAAAAGTGATTTGGAGAAACTCGAAAATTTTATTGATATTGCACGATATAAACCCAAACCCCAACACGATTTTCCTGATAATTTTATGAGCGATCTACAAGAAGCAATTGTAAACAACCGCATATTAAATATCGAATATATGTCGCTCTGGAAAAATCAGGTTACCAATCGTGAAATTGAACCCTTGGGAATTGTGTATTATGGTTCAAACTGGCACCTTATCAGTTTTTGTTTGCTGCGTAATGATTATCGTGATTTTCGTTTCGACAGGATTAAAACCCTTTGCGATACCGGTAAAAGATACCAAAAGAAGAAACAAAAATCAATCCGGGAATTTTACGAGGAACTCTCAAGAAATGAAGATGTACAAAAAGTTGTTGTAAGGTTTAAAAATGAAATTGCCGGATACACAGATAGCCAGAAATACTTTTTCGGGTTTTTTGAACAAAAAAAGTATAGTGAATTTACTGAAATGACATTCCTGGTTTCTCCGGTGGAGTATATTGCCAAATGGCTTATATCGTATGGTAACCAGGTAGATGTTGTTGAACCTTTGTCATTAAAGGAAGAACTGATTAAACTTACTGAAGAATTAAAGTTGCATTACCTGGAAAAATATAGTTATGGAAGAATATAAACAATTTGTAAAAGAGCTTTTTGGGTCGGTAAGCAGTGGTTACGACAATGAAAACCTTCGGTTTTTTAATACGAGTGCCGTTTCTTTGGTTAATATGCTTCAATTAAAGGGTAATGAAGAAGTAATCGACATCGCGGCAGGAACAGGACAGGTAAGTATCAAACTTGCACATGAATTACCAAATGGTAACGTAACAGCTACGGATATTTCAGACAAGATGTTAGAAGTTATAAAGCAAAAAGCATTGGAACAGAATATATCAAACCTCCAAACTCACGAATCTGATATGGAATCCCTTTCCTTTGGCCCCCTATTCGATATTGCGACTTGTTCGTTCGGTATTTTCTTTTTAAAAGATATGTTAAAGGGCTTAAAAAAGATATATACAAATATAAAACCCGGCGGAAAACTGGGGGTAACAACCTTCAACGAAAATTTTTTGCACCCACTTAATGAATTGTTCTATACAAAATTAGAAGATTATGGCATTAAAAGGTCTGTTTCTTCCTGGGAAAACATGAATACCATAAAAAAAACTGAAAGCTTAATGCTGGATGCCGGATTTTCAAATCTTGAATTAAAAAAGGAACAACATGGGTTTTTCTTGCCTGATTCAAAAGCATGGTGGCAAGTTGTTATGAACGCCGGTATGAAAGCTGCATTTGAACAATTACCGAAAGAAAAGAGAGGTTTATTTATAAAAGAACATCTTGCAGAAATAAATGATCTTACCGTAAATTCTGGAATTTGGATGGATGTAGAAGTTATATTTGCCGTAGGAATTAAAAATTAGGTTTTACCTAATATTTTACACGTTAACAAAATCTAACCTAACTTTTTTTTCAGGGCTTCTTCCAGCAAATAGTCAATACTCATTATGTATTCCAACGCTTTTTGCTCCCCAAATATTTTTTCAAATTCTTTCACAAGGAAAGCCCTGATCTCAGTTGTCCATTCAAGAAAAGAGATGGTGGTAATTTTTCCCAGTTCACGCTTTTCAAAAAACCTTTTCAACACCTTAACTTTTGAATGGTAAGCAAGAAAAGCCCTTAATTGCGTTTTGAGTGTGTTATCAAACCTGTTCTCCATACTTTTTAGCTGGCTAAATAATAAATCACAGGTTGTTTCGTAAAAATTATAAAAACTGTTGTCCCAATTTATATAATGAAGTAAAAAATTTGTGAGGTTAAATAAGTCTTTATCATCTTCGTTATCGATGCATTTTATAAATATATTTTTTACGGCTTCTTTATATCTGATTTTCATTTGTAAATCCATCAGTTCAGTAATTTCCGATGTGTATTTATCAAACTCTTCCCCTAAATTATTTAATATTTTTCTGTCACCGTCTTCCCCATTCTTTTTCAAGTCAATAATTTTCATTATCACTTCTTTTTCATCATTCATCAAATGAAAAAACGGAAATGTTTGTTCTTTATTGAAATAATCAATATCCATTTGCCTGAAGTAATTGGACATCAATAATTTTCTAGTGTCTTTCTCGCAATTAATATATCTGTCTAGCTCACTGGAATATATATTAAAAAACTTGGAAATTTTACTTGGAAAAGTAACATTTTCTCCATTTTCTTCAATAGAAACAACTAGATTAAAAAACTCTTCATTATTGAATTTTTTTAACGTGCTTCTATCTAAATTGTGTTTAATTATCATGGTATTCACTCGAGAAAAAACCTGTTGTTGAAAAATACTATTTTTTTTGTTTTTAAGCAAAAATTAAATTTATAATCACAATACTAAATTTTTTTTGGTTTTGTAAATCCCAACTAGTGAAGAC
>JBNLCS010000323.1:0-3658 GCA_050303935.1 Bacteroidales bacterium | reverse complement strand
GAGAAAATATTGGACTATAAAAATTAACTGACGATACGGTGTATATAAGGGTTCAGTGAGTTACGCTATCTTAATACATTTAATCTAACCGCCAAACTGGCAATTTGTCGAGTTGATAAAATGAAAGCTATTCGCCAAATCGCAGATTTGGCTATTTGGAACCTCGATACGATATTGTTTCAAAATCCCTTACGATTTCATATACCCATTTGTTAAGCAGCTAACTAAACAAAATAAAATTTATACCTGTAAAAACCAAGTATTTTTATTTGCCTACATAAACATAGTAAACAAACACTGAAAAAATAACTACTTCTGTTTTGCAATCCATTCACGGGCATTCACAAATGCTTCAACCCATGGGGTTACCTGGTCTGTATCCCTTTCTTTTGGATAGTAGCCCCAGTTCCATGAAAATATAGCCCTTTCAAGGTGGGGCATTAATGCCAGGTGCCTGCCATCCCCTGAATATATTCCTGCTATGTTATAGTCAGAACCATTAGGGTTAGCGGGGTAATTGGGATGGCTGTATTTCATAGCTACATTATATTTTTTTTCTTCCATAGGCAATGAGAATTTACCTTCACCATGCGCTACCCAAATCCCCAGCCTGCTTCCTGCCAGCGTATTTAACATTACTGAATTATTTTGAGGAATATCTACACTTAAAAAAGAAGATTCAAATTTTCCTGAATCATTAACCTTCATTTTGGGTTTGTTTTCATGTTCAGGTGTAACAAGCCCCAATTCAATCATTAACTGACAGCCATTACAAACACCAAGGCTCAATGTGTCTTTTCTTGCGTAATATTTTTCCAGTGATTTTTTTGCTTTTTCATTATATAAAAAAGCTCCTGCCCAACCTTTGGCTGAACCCAGTACATCACTGTTTGAAAATCCTCCGACAAATACAATAAAATTGATATCTTCAAGGGTTTCTCTTCCCGCAATCAGGTCTGTCATATGTACATCTTTAACATCCATTCCGGCGAGATACATTGAATAAGCCATTTCACGGTCCCCATTAACCCCTTTTTCTCTTATTATTGCAGCTTTAATATTTGTTTTTATAGTTCTTTCCGGGTCAATGTTATATGAGCTAAACGTACCTTTAAAGTTTTTTGGAAAAACAAAGTCAAGTTCATTTTTCTTGTAGTTCTGAAATCTTTCTGCGGCAAGATTATCCCCACACTGTTTGCAATCCAGTAAATACGAAGTCTTAAACCAAAGGTCTCTCAGTAAAGGCTTGTCAAGAAGTGTTTTTTGCCCGTTAAATTCAATGGTTAGTGAATTGTCAGTAACCGGCTTTCCTAAAATTTTATAGTCTACATTATTTTGTTTTAGTATATCCAAAGCCTTATTACCTTCTATTTGTATTACGATTGCCGGGTTTTCATTAAAGAAACATTTAATGAGGTCATCGCCACCCAATATATCTGCATTAATTTCAAAGCCTGTTTCGTTATCAGAAAATACCATCTCAAGTAATGTAGTGATTAACCCACCTGCTGAAACATCATGTCCGGCCAGTATTAGTTTTTGTAAAATGAGTTGTTGTACAGTATTAAAAGTTTTCTTAAAATAAGTAGGGTCATTCACCGAAGGGGCTTCCTCTCCCAGTTTATTAATGGATTGGGCAAAACTACTCCCTCCTAATGCAAATGGGGCAGAGGAGAGGTCAATATATACAATGCTTGATTTACTATTTGGTTGCATTATTGGTTCAACCATTTTACCAGTATCACTAACACCAGCACCTGCTGAAATAATAACTGTACCCGGTGCATAAACAACATCGCCATTTTTGTATTTTTGCGTCATTGAAAGGGAGTCCTTTCCGGTAGGGATATTTATTTCAAGGGATTTGGCAAAATTACTCGCAGCTTCAACTGCACTATATAATCTGGCATCTTCTCCACTGTTTTTGCAGGGCCACATCCAATTTGCACTTAATGAAATTCCTTTTAAGCCGCCTTCAATAGGGGCCCATATAATATTTGTAAGGGCTTCAGAAATTGATAAAATGCTTCCTTTTTCAGGATCAATAAGGGCGCTAACAGGAGCATGTCCAATTGAGGTGGCAACACCTTTTTTACCTTTGTAATCTAATACCGAAACAGCATAGTTATTCAAGGGTAACTGAAGTTTTCCGGCGGTTTGTTGTTTGGCTACTTTACCGGTTACTGAACGGTCTACCTTATTTGTAAGCCAGTCTTTACAAGCAACTCCTTCTAATTGTAGAACATTCTCAAGATAATCGACGAAGAGGCTGTTATCGTATATTATATCTGAATATTTTGTAAATACGTTATTATCCTGCATAACTGTTTTAGGAGGTTTTCCAAACAGGTACTCAAGTTTTATATCAATTGGTTTGTCATTCTTTTTCTTACTTTCAAATATAAATTGATGATCATTTCGTGTTTCACCAACAACATACATGGGGGACCGTTCTCTTTCAGCAACTCGTTTAAGTTTTTCAATATCCTCTTTTTTCATCACCAGTCCCATGCGTTCTTGTGATTCATTCCCTACAAGTTCCCTCGCTGAAAGGGTTGGGTCACCTATTGGTAATTGGTCCATATCGATTGCCCCTCCAGTATCTTCAACCAGTTCTGACAAGCAGTTTAAATGACCGCCGGCACCATGGTCATGGATCGATATTATTGGGTTTTCGTCGCTTTCTCCCATGGCCCTTATGGCATTATATACTCTTTTTTGCATTTCCGGGTTCGATCTCTGAACCGCGTTTAGTTCAATAGCATTTTCATATTCACCTGTGGCAACTGAAGATACTGCACCACCTCCCATACCTATCCTGTAATTATCCCCACCAAGCAATACTACTTTTTCCTTTTCTTTGGGGGTATCTTTCAAACTATCTGATTTTTTACCATAACCGATCCCTCCAGCAAGCATTATAACCTTATCAAAACCATAGGTTTTCTCATCTTCTTCATGTTCAAATGTAAGCAAACTACCGCAGGTAAGGGGTTGACCAAATTTATTTCCGAAATCACTGGCTCCATTTGATGCTTTAATCAATATATCCAACGGGGTTTGATATAACCAAGGCCTTTCTTCTGTTTTTTCTACCCAAGGTCTCGGTTCGCCCTTAAAACGTGGGTATGAGGTCATGTATACAGCAGTGCCGGATAGAGGAAATGCTGCTTTTCCACCAGCTATCCTGTCACGTATTTCTCCGCCTGTGCCTGTTGCAGCACCATTAAAAGGTTCAACTGTGGTAGGAAAATTATGTGTTTCAGCTTTTAAAGAAATCACACTTTCTGTTTTGTATACCCTAAAATAGTCTGAAGTGTCCTGGTTTTTAGGAGCAAATATTTCAATATCCGGCCCTTGTATAAATGCACAATTGTCTTTATAGGCAGAAACTACCAGATTTGTGTTTGTTTCTGTGGTTTCCCTGATCATTTTAAACAATGATTTTTCCTTTTCTGCCCCATCAATAATAAATGTACCGTTAAATATTTTGTGCCTGCAATGTTCCGAGTTAACTTGTGAAAAACCAAATACTTCACTATCAGTTAATTTTCTACCTATTTTTTTACTTATGGATTCCAGATAGTTAATTTCTTCTTTACTAAGGGCAAGCCCTTCCTGAATATTGTATTCCTCAATATTATCAATATATAATACT
>JBNLCS010000322.1:0-1797 GCA_050303935.1 Bacteroidales bacterium | reverse complement strand
CCATGATATTAGCCATAAAACGTTTTTCAATGCCAACAACATAATGATCCGATTTTAACAAGTCCATGTTTTTATTCGGTTGGTATTCAATTCCATTTTCGTCAGTAAGATTTGTAAAATAATGCTGAATTTTTTCCATAGTACTATGTTTACCATATCCGGCCTGAAAAGAAATATTTTTATCGAGTTTTATGTTAACAGCGATCCTTGGCTCCAGCGTAGATTTATTATTTAAAGCAACGTACATAGTATGTAAACCGGAAAGAAATGAAATTTTGTTATTTAACTGATATTTCCAATTTATATAATTATTTATAAGTGAGACTGATACATTGAAATCATTAACATTCTGTAATTGCATCGATAAAGGATTAAACATATTTTGATTGTACATATAGTATTGTAAACCTATTTTACTACCAGCTTCAATTTTATTTTTGGCATTTATTTTAGTATGGTAGGTCAATGAAATTCTGTACGATGAATTCAATATATCACTATTTAAAGTCTGATACCTGTTTGCTAATGAATCTCCAATTATTTCATCTAAAGTATTATAAAAAAGTATTTTTTCGTTATCGTAAACATCATCGTTAAACCCATTTGCAGAATAAGATAGCGATGTTTGAATAAAACTGTTTTGGCCAAGGCTCAACGTATGTTTTAATCCCAAATTGGCTAAATATGCTGATTTTTTGTAGTCTTTGCTTATATTGGCATTATATGCAGTTCCGGGAACAGTAATATTTCCCGGTTCCTGGTTTTTAACAGTAAAACCATTCAGGCCGCCCAGGCCAAACATTGAAAATGTACCCAGTTTTTTGCTTGGCAATACTATTTTAAAAGTAACATCCTGGTATCTTAATATTCCTTCTACATCGATTAACCCTATGTCCTGAATTAGCGAAACGGTAGAGTATCTATAATTCAGTAAATAGGAACCACTATACCCTTTTTTAACCGGACCTTCAAACGTTAAATCGGTTCCTAAAATACCTATTCCGGCTGTAGCCTCAAACTTTTCATTGTTTCCATTTCTCAATTTTACATCGAAAACACTTGATAACACATTTCCGTATTCTGCAGGAAATGCGCCGGTATAAAAATCAGACGTCGCCAATAAGCTGTTGTTAAGGGCTGTCAAAGCACCATAAGAAGCATTTTGATCATCAAAATGATATGGACTGGTAATTTCAATGCCATCTATGTACCATTGCATATATTTTGGTGAATTGCCACGTACAATTATATCACTGCTTCCTTCCGGTGTGCTTGCTACCCCGGCAAAACTGGTAACCACCCTGGAAGGATCATTCATACCACCAGTATACCTTGAGGTTTCATCAAGAGATATTGAACGTGCACTTAAAAAAGCCATATCATTGGTTACTTCTCCTTTTCTTTTTTGTGCTGTGACTATAACTTCATCTAATTTTAATATTGATTCTTGCAATGAAATTTCTATGACCACTTCTTTTCCTGAGTTAACAACTACATTTGGTAAAGTTTTGTTTTCATATCCCATGTATGTGAATTGCAAAGAAATACGCCCTACAGGTATGTTTTCTAATCTGAAATAACCGTTGTTATCAGTTGTTGTCCCGGTTATTGGGTTACTGTTCAAAATAACTACACTAACCCCTATTAAGGGTAGTTTACTGTCCGTGTCAGTAATTTTTCCTCGAACCGTTTGTGTTAAATTTTGTTCTGCCATAACCATAAGGTATATAGTAGAGAGTAGTATCATTAAAGTTAACTTTTTCACTTGAATAAAATTTAATTAAACATCTGTTTTAT
>JBNLCS010000321.1:0-2782 GCA_050303935.1 Bacteroidales bacterium | reverse complement strand
ATTTTATCGGATTCTTCATCACTTTCTTCTTTGATCAATTCTGCAAAACCAATAATTCCATTAAGGGGTGTCCTCACCTCATGGCTCATATTAGCTAAAAATGCTGTTTTCACTTTATCTGACTCTTGTGCCTGTTTAAGTGCATTTGTGAGTTCATTCTTCAGCTTGACATGTTGCGTTATATCATTAATAATTATTAAACTGGCTGGTTCACCATTCCACCGGGTTTTTGAAGTTGATATTTCCCCTATACCAATTTCACCATTGCTTCTTAAAATATCTATCTCTTTTTTAGCTTTAAGTTTTTTTACCCTTCCAAAATGTTTCCCAATTAAATGTTCTTTCTTGCGATGAAAAATTTCTTCCGACTTATTATTCATAAACATTACAAAGCCATCCTTATCTAAAATAAGAATACCTACATTACTTTGTTCAACAATACTTGAAAAACCTTCCCGACTTACACGTAGTTCGGATTCAAGGAATTTTATGCGTTCCTTGTCCTTTAAAACTTGCTTTTTTAATTCGTCATTTTCATTTCCCATCTCAGTCCTTTTTAATTTCAATTTGCAGGTCTTCAAACAATTCACGGTAGTTTAAATTTCCAACAATTCTCACTTTTGGCTCAGGCTTTACTTTTAAAAGAGTTGGGGACGCCAGTACATCATCTTTAACTGCCTTACCAAAATCCTTAATAACATCAATTACCTCAAGCACAAATCCTGTTTTAATGTTCTTTTTGAACAATTCATTCAGACGTTGTATTATATCAGCCGAATCTTCCGATCTGGTATTTATATACAACCTGAATAACAACTGATTTTCAACACCAATTTTATTTTTTTCCATTCGTTATAATCACTAGTATTTATTTAAAAGCACTTTCCACGAGCGACATTAATGTATGTCCATCAAGGGGTTTTAAAAAAATTTCAAAATTCAATCCTTCATCCGCGGCCTTATCAAGCCTCGCCATATAATCTTTATGGAATGCAGTGAAAATATAAACCTTGGTTTTTTTATTGAAATCCCTTATTTTCCTTAAGGTCTCAATACCATCCAGTTCAGGCATTTTTAAATCAAGAAATACCAGGGCATACGAACCGGATTTTAGTTTTTCAATCCCTTCTAAGCCTGAAACAGCTGTGTCTATCTTAAATTCTGCATTTTCAAAAGTCAGCTCAAACGACTTTCTGATAACACTTTCATCATCTATTACCAAAATGTTTTTTTCCATATTTTTAGTTTTAGTTTTCTCTTTTAAAGATCAATGTAAAAACAGTGCCTCTCCCGGATTCTGTTTCAAATGTAATATCCCCTTCACATTCTTTTAGTATACTGTTTGTTACAGATAACCCTAAACCGGTTCCTTTGCCTACTTCTTTATCAGTAAAAAAAGGATCAAATATTTTTGACCGGTTCTCTTTTTTAATACCTTTTCCATTATCTGAAATATTAATATAACAATTATGCATATTGTAGTCGGATGTTATTTTCAGTCTTTTTTTGCCCGGCGGTTTCATATCCATTGCATCCAAGGCATTTTTTATCAGGTTCATTAATACCTGTTGTAATTTGTTTGGATTAATTTTAAATGCCGGGAAATTTTCTTTTAGCTGCAAAATTATTTCCACTCCTTCCAAAAGGTTATGAAATAAATTAAGGATCCTTTCAATTATTTCACCTAGATTTTCATCCGTAATATTTACATCAGAAGTCTGGTAATGAGAATATGTAAGCAGGTTTTTAATAATTTTCTCACATCGCTTGGCCTCATAAACTATGTCCCCTAATACATCATGAACCTTTGTATCCTTATCAATATTTTGTTGGCAATATTGGGCAAAAGTTAATATCCCGGTTAGCGGATTATTTAATTCATGGGCAACACCAGATATCATTACCCCCATGGCACTCATTTTTTCCGAATGTATAAGTTGGGCTGTTTTTTCCTGTATCTCTTTGTTTGATTCTTCCAGTTCAATATTTTTTTGTTTAATCTTGCCCTCAATCCTTTTTCTCTCAGTTATATCTACCACCGTACTTAACACCATAAGGTTTCCTTTTTCGTAAATAGGGGTCAAACCAATTTCAACCGGGATTTTACTTCCATTTTTATGCAAGGCATACAAATCCCTCCCCATTCCCATTGGCCTGCGCACCGGGCTTTCAAAAAATGCCTTCCTATTTTCAGGATGGTTCGATTTAAATTCGTCAGGTAAAAGGCATTCAATAGATTCATTCATTAATTCATTTCTGTTGTAACCAAATAATTCTTCTGCCTGCATATTCATCAATTGTATATGCCCATTTTTATTGGTAAGTAATATGGCATTGGGAGAAGATTCTACTAACGTCCTGAATTTCTCTTCATTGTCCCTCATTATTTTTTCATTCTTCTTTCGTAAACTTATTTCATCCTGAAGCTTTTTGTTTATCTTTTCAAGTGTATGGGTCCTTTCTTTTACCTTATCCTCCAACGAAGTTTTAATCTCATTTAACTCATGTTGTGACTTTTTTCTTTGTTCAATTTCTTTATTAAGTTCCAAAGGGCTCCTAAGTTCAATAAAATGAGGAACATATTTAAACAAAAAGACAACCGTGACCAATGATACTATTGCAGTGATAAACCTTGCAAAAGCACTTAAACGATATATGGGGTCCCAAAAAATATAAGCATCAATTAAGTGGGTAGAGCCACAGGCAAAAATAAAAAAGCCAAATAATATCAACACATTCCTGAACTGATTAAACCCTATTTTCCTTATGTAGTAAAATATTA
>JBNLCS010000320.1:0-3441 GCA_050303935.1 Bacteroidales bacterium | reverse complement strand
ATACATCCGGCTAAGTAAATCTGATATCAGGCTTTCCTCTTTTTTATCATTTTTAAAATGTGAATATGTCACTTTCCCTTGTCCGGTTTTCTCAAAAATATACAATCCATCTCCATATGTGGCCACCCATAATCGTTTATGTTCATCAAAAAAAATACCAACCACCCTTATGCTGTCAATATAGTTATTTATACCAGAAATAAAAGAATCATTTTCTTTCTCACGTGTAAGAATATTAACCCCAAATACTCCGCCATCCCAACTTCCGGCAATTATCATATTGTTTGTATAGCGGGTAAGGCACCTAATAGAGTTTTGTGGATGAGAAAATACCCCTGTAAATTTATATGTAAGGGTATTTAATTCAAATAAAGCCCCGTTGGACCCCACCCACATCGAATTACTATCAGGTATACCCATCAACACATTGATAGTATTTAGTTGTGAAGCTCTACTTGAAGAATCCGGAAATAAAATCCGGGGGTTCAATGTATCATCAATATTAAACTGATCTTCCTCAACCACAATCAATCCAATACTGGAAGCAAACCAAATATTACCGTTAAAAAACATTATTTGAAAAACTTTAGCATTATCTTCAACACCAAGTTTTATATAATCAATCCTTTCTGTATGAATATTATAGTAATAAACCCCTTTTCCATTAGTTCCTATCAAAAAATTACCATTTTTATCCTCTGCTATACATATTGATTCAATATTAAAGGTATCTTTCGCAAAAGTGCTCAAGTTCCTGAATGAATATCCATCATAGCGAAATATTCCATCCATAGTACACAACCATAAGAAACCATTGGAATCTTTATATATACATTTTATACTTGAGGTTGTTAAACCATCCTTGTAGGAATAATTATCTATTTCAACAATTTTAAAACTGGCTATTAATACATCAGAATATCCTGAAAAAATGAATATTATGAAAAATAAAACCTTTTTAACCATTATAATGCAATATTATTTTGCTCTTTATTATTTTATATTAAGTGCTAAAATAACCAATAAATTTAAGAAGTCTTTAAAAAATATAGTTTCAGAAACTAATCAAAAATTAATATGGACAGGTATAAAACGGTGACTGTTCAAAACAATAGTATTTTATCAAAATAAATATTGAAAATTATAAGAGACTGTTTAAAATTCTATATACAAGGGAATCATAGAAATAATAATTTAGCCCGAATAATTCATGAATTACATAAATTATTCTGACGACAAAGAAAACATAAGGGTTTCAAAGTGTTGAAACACCAATATTTTCTAAGTCGAGGCTACCCTGATTAACCCATAAACATTGAAAAATTGTAAAGTTTATGAATTAATCAGGTTAGGAATTATAATTAATAATTCGTATATTAATGTATAAAATTTACGTTTGTTTTTAGATGCATATTAAAATAAATGAATAGTAAAAGGAGAATTTTAATATATATAACAGGGTTTTTCCTGTTTATACAAGTGTGGGGAAGTTCACAGTTTTTACAAGACAGGTTTGAAAGAATTGATACTGACAAAGGTATAGCGCAAGCCAATATAAATTATATCCTGCAAGACAGAAATGGGTTCATGTGGTTTGCTACATATGAAGGCGTGAGAAAATATGACGGGTATACATTCACATCATACATCCATGACCCAAAGAACAAAAGCGGGATCAGCAATAATGTAATTGAGTATTTGTTTGAAGATAACGAAGGATATATATGGATAGTTAATTCAGGTAACACGGGGATTGACAGGTATGATCCCGTTTACGATAAATTTGTAAACTTTAAACATGATCCTTTAGATTCCAGTAGTCTTAGTAGTAACAACATTTCTTACGTAATGCAAGATAGCAAGGGTAATTTGTGGATATGTGCACATAATGCGTTGAACCTACTGGTTAAAAAAAACGGGGACAAAATTCGTTTTAAATGCTACTACTACCCTGATAATTCTATTACTACAAGAATTTTATTTGAAGTTAACCAGAATTTTTTTTTCGTACTCGCGCCTGAAAAATATGTTTTTGACAGAGAGAAAAAAAAGTTTCATGCATTAAACGACACCATTATTCAAATAGCAAACTATAAAGATTACTTTGTTAAAGGCAAAAACGGATATTTTTACACCTGCAACAATGGTGGCCTGGCTAAATTGAAATACAACACGGAAAAATATTCTTTTGAAATTACTGATTACCAAAAATTTAATGTTTTTTTTGATCATATGAATTTTTTAAAAATAGATGCTGAAGAAAACATCTGGATTGGTAATGAATCGAGAGGATTGTTTAAATTCAATTTCCAAACCAAAAAACTTCAGCACTTTGTATATAATGAGATGGACAATTTTTCATTAAGTGATAATCGTGTAAAATCCCTATTTATAGATAAAACGGGTGTTCTATGGATAGGTACATCAAATCAAGGAATCTGTAAACTAGATCTTTATAGAAATAAAATATATAATTACGAACATTTAAAGGACAATCCGGTTTCGTTAAGCGACAATCTCATATCATCAATTCATAGTATAACTGAAGATGAATTATGGGTAGGGCTCCAGGGTGAAGGAGGTATAAACAGGTTACTATTTGATAATAACAACAATCTTAAAAAAGTGATTACCTATAATCGTGATTTAAAAAATCCGAATACAATTATCTGGGACGATGTTACCTGTCTTGTACAAAGAAAAAACGGGGAAGTTTGGGCAGGGTTTAAATATATTGGAATATCACAGATAGTTCCTGAAAACCCATATACCGGTGGTACACCTGTTATAAATAATTACGGTATGAGTAGTTGGACATTTTCCATTTATGAAGACAGTGAAGAAACTTTATGGGGCGGTACCTGGGGAGGCGGGTTATGGATGTTTAATGATTCTACAAAAACAGTTACATATTTTAATCATAACCCCAACGATTCAAATAGTATTGGTGATGATGTAATCTGGACTATAAATGAAGATCACTATAAAAATATCTGGATTGGGGGACATAATAACGGGATCAGTTTACTTACATCTGATCAAAAATACAAAGAAAGCCCTAAATTTATTAATTTCAGCTATGAAGAAGGTAATCCTAATAGCTTAAGTTATAACACGGTTAATGCCTTTTTACAACATTCAAGCGGTACAATGTGGATTGCAACTACAGGAGGTTTAGTAGAAGTTTTAAATAGCAACGTTTCCATACCAAATGTTCAAAAAACAAGATCATTACGTTTTAAAGCATATACCACCAAAGATGGCTTGCCAAACAACTCAATACATGGTATTGTTGAAGATGGCAATCATAATATTTGGTTAGCAACATCTGATGGGGTTTCATTTTTCAATTTAAACGACAGTTCATTCACCAATTATTACGAAAGAGATGGTTTCCAAGGCGATGAATATTTTCACAATTCCTATTTCATTAACTCAAAA
>JBNLCS010000319.1:0-4924 GCA_050303935.1 Bacteroidales bacterium | reverse complement strand
TCTATGACAGGACGACATTTAATTGATTGATAATGAAACACCCATTAATACAACTTACCATAGCCCATTTTAAGGAATATCTCAGGGAACCCGGTGCCATGTTTTGGTCTTTTGGTTTTCCTGTATTAATGGCCCTGGGTCTTGGCCTTGCATTCTCGGGGAAAAAAGAAATTGTATATGGTGTTGGTGTTATCCCTTCTTATAAAGCTGGGGACACCCTTGTTAAAACCACCCTCGTTAATGAAGTTATCCCCAAAGACACCCTCATTAAGAAACGGTTTGAAAGCCAATACAATAAAGTAAGTTATTATTTTTATATTACTACTTGGGATAGGGCAAACCTATTAATGAAAAGGGGAAATATTTCAGCTATAGTAGAGGAAAAAAACAATGATATGATTATGCATTGTGACCCCAAAAATCCGGAAGCAGAACTTATAAGTATCCATTTGGAAGGATATTTTAAAAATGGGGAACCTGGTTTTTATAAAGGTAAGCTGAAAGAAATGGACACCCAAGGGACCAGGTATATTGATTTTCTAATACCCGGTTTACTTGGATTGGGTATAATGATGTCAGTAATGTGGGGCGTATGTTATTCATTAATAGAGAAAAGGTCGAAAAAATTGCTCCGACGAATGGTGGCCACCCCTATGAGAAAATCTCATTTTCTGCTGGCACAATGGGGCTCGCGTATCATGATGATGGCTTTTGAATCTGCCTTTTTATTAGTTTTCTCTATCTATTTTTTTGACATTGAAATTCAGGGAAGTGTTTTTTTGCTAATATTAGTATTGTTGGCAGGTAATTTCTGTTTTTTTGGCCTGGCTATTTTAATTTCGTCCAAAACTTCGAATACGCAACTGGGTAATGGATTAATTTCACTTATTACTACTCCTATGATGGTACTTTCCGGAATTTTCTTTAGTTACCAGAATTTTCCTGGATGGATCATTAAGGTTATAAAAACATTACCATTAACCAACCTGGTTGACAACATTAGAAGCATTGTTAATGAGGGGGCGGGTATTATTCATGTGCTTCCCGGGATATTGTTATTAGTAACCCTTGGTCTAATATGTTTTTTATTAGGATTAAAATTATATAAATGGTATTAAAATGAATTTAAAATATTTGTTGTTCATCCTATTAATTGGAGGGAGATTAAACGTAAGAAGTCAAAAAATACATGAACCCTATGAGTTTACAAAAGCCATAGAAAAAGGTACACGTACCAGAATTGGATTGCCGGGGGAAGAATACTGGCAGAACAATTCAACATATAGCATTAAAGCTAATTTTAATCCGGAAACCGGGATTGTTAATGGTTCAATGGAAGTAACGTATAATAACCTAAGCAATGACACTATTTCAAAACTGGTTTTTAAGCTTATGCAAAACATGTATGCCAAAACAGGGTTACGGGTTAATGCTATTGATACGATAAACCTTCATGATGGGGTAAAAATTAGTAATGTAACAATAAATGGAAAAAAAACAGCAGATTCAAATATCATATTAGAAAATACCAAGCTGATATTAGAATTGACCGATAGTTTGATGCCAGGGAAAAGTAATAATGTTTCTATGGATTTTACTATCCCCATCCCGAGAAGGACCCAGGTTAGGACAGGGGCATATGACAGTACATCATATTTTGTAGGTTATTGGTTCCCACAATTAGCTGTGTATGATGACCTTTTTGGATGGGATATGGGTGAATATATGGGTAACTCTGAGGCATATAATGATTTTTCTGACTATAAAGTCGAGATAACTGTGCCTGAAAATTTTATGGTATGGTCAACAGGTGATCTGCAAAATGAAAACGAAATTTTTCAAACCGGGATCATCGAAAAAATAGCATTATCACGGAATATCAAGGATTCTGTAATTAATATTATCACCGAGGATGACTTAAAGAGTAATAATGTTTTTAAAACGGACACTGAATTAACGTACAAATTTTTGGCAACCAATGTTCCTGACTTCGCATGGACAACCTCAGATCATTACCTCTGGGATGCTTCCATGGCTTATAACCCTGATCAGGCTAACGTATGCTGGGTGCAAGCTGCTTATGCGCCAAGTAAAGAAGCTTTTTCTTTGAGTACAACTATGGCCAAAAAATCGGTTGAGTTTTTTTCCAATGTATTTCCGGCAGTTAAGTACCCCTACTCACACCATTTGAGCTTTAATGCCAGGATAGGTGGTGGCATGGAGTTCCCAATGCTTGCAAATAATGGATATTCATCTGATACTTTTAGGATTGCTTTGTTAACTGCCCATGAGCTGGCCCACAATTATTTTCCTTTTATGATGGGCATTAACGAAAGAAAATATGGTTGGTTTGATGAAATGATGACTACAGTGATGCACCATAAATTTGTAAGTCAATTAGAAAATGGCAAGTTTAAAGTATATAATAATGAAAGGAATATGAAACCGGCGAAAGAAATCTCCGGAAGAAGTTTTGATATGCCATTAATTATTGAAACCGAGACCGTTGTGAAAGACGAGCCTTGGTTGCTTAATGGTTACATTAAATCGCTAAATATGCTTTTATCTCTTGAAACTATTATTGGTGAAGATAACTTTACACAGTACCTGAAAAAGTTTATGCTTACTTGGAACGGGAAACATCCTACCCCTTATGATTTCTTTTATTCTATTAATATACAAAGCGGAAAAGATCTCAATTGGTTCTGGAATAAATGGGTGTTTTCTTTTGCATACCCTGATTTGGGGCTGGAAGCTGATAAAAATAACAATGTTATTCTTATTAAAAATAAAGGGGAGCAACCAATACCTTTTACGTTAACACTTGAATTTAAAAATGGTGAAAAGGAGATTGTAGAATATGGAGCCGGTGTTTGGGAATCAGGGACGGATGTTGTAAATGAAGTTAAAAAACTATCGAAAGTTAAAAAGGTAAAGGTAGAGTGTTCCTTTGTACCTGATATTTATAATGAAGATAATGAAATATTATTTTAACTATTTCTTTATCAACAAATAAATATTATTTTGTTTTTATGATTTTCTGTGTCCTGATGTTCGTACCGTTTTGGAATAAATCTAAAAAATATACACCTGCCTTATATTTCTCAACATTTAAACCTAGTAGGTACTCATCCTCTCCATCAATAGTAAGTTTTTGTAATGACCTTCCGGAAATATCACTTAAAATAATGGTATATGAACCTTCTGTATTATATAGTGAAATATACAATATATCTTTCACAGGATTAGGAAATACATTAAATTCCAATTGGTAAGTAAAAGGGTTATAAACAGGAAATTCAACAGCCACAGGTACATTTTTCATCTGTTCATCAATCCAACTCATACGGTCAAACATATAATATTTCAAATATTCTACATAATGATCGTAAATAAATCTGTTTTCCCAACCAGGTGTGTCGCGCCACATCTGAGTTCCCAGGATTTCCCATTTATTAAAATTCCGTTGTTGCGCTTCAGAGAGCAAATTTGCAATCGAATCTATGAAATGTTCTACCGCATTATCACTGAATGGTCCTTTGCGGTACCTTTGCCATTTTAGTTTCATTAAATATTTGTATACTTTGTCATTATATAATTGTGGCCAAAATTCAGGGTTTGGAAAAGCATATGTATCAAATACCCAGCCTGTAGTTTCAAAACCATCATTGTATGTTGAGTTTCCTCCCGCTTGGTCAAAATCCCATACAGGCCCTGCTTTTAAAGGGCCACCTTTGTCTTTATGGAAATAAGCGCTCCAACCGTAGGCATCGGAATTTCGCATAGTTTCCTGCACTATCATTTCATTTATAAATGAATGTACATCAATCCATTCATTAAAGACTTCATTACGTTTTGACCAATCTGGTAAAAACATAAACTGCCTGAAATTATCATCATACTCCTGGATATAATTTAATTGTTGCGGGCTAATATCTTCCTTTTTAGGGTATTTGATTCGTCGGTTTTCCCCAAAATCATTGTGAAAACCAGTAATTTCATATATATACCCACCAGTTATGTCGGGTTCATCATTTTCGTCAGGTGTAAGTGTTGAAATATTTAGCCTGTTCTTGTCTCGTTTAATCTTTTCCATAATAATGTAAATACCCTGGTATTCATCGTTAAGAAAAAGTTCACAGAACCTGAATTTACTTGACCATTGTCCTGTTTCAGCCGAAAGATGGTGTGCCAGCGGATTACGGATAAAAGATCTGTCGAGATAGGAAGCCCTGAAAACCCAATCGTTTTCAGCAGGCATACCCAGGATTTCCACATTTAAGTTGTTACCGGCTTCATCCCTGGTTTCCACACCATACGGTTTCTTTTCAAAATTTTGAGTAGAGTTACCTCGTAATTCAATGCCAATATATCCATTATAGTCATACACCTTATCGCTTATATCATTTGTTTCACCAACCCCATTATAAACGATCTGCATGGTGGCTGTAATTTTTGGTTCGTCCATGATTCTTTTTCCTGATGTATTGATTAGCACAATTGGAAGATTTGATGAGAAATTTACTTTAGAGGATTTAAGATTATAATCCGTTTCTACAAATTGTGATTTTCCTGAATGCGAAATCAAAAGAAACACAAAAATTAATATGCAATTTTTTAACAGCATGTTTTATAAGAATAAATTTATTTAATTTTTTTTGAAATAAAAATATTTGTTATAAGCTCATCAATATTAATATTTGTCTTCTTCTTTAACTTATTTTTTCAAAGTATTTAATTGTCCAAGTGTATAAACATATAACAAGCTTTCTTGCAGGTAACGTTACTGTAAGCTCTGTAAAAAGTTTAAATATGCAAATTTATTTTAACTCTTTTAAGATTATAGTAAGTGTTTTTTTTCTGGAAGGTGAAAGTCCTTTACAGGCTTGTTGGATATTACTCCCAGTGTACCATTACGGTTTCA
>JBNLCS010000318.1:0-4796 GCA_050303935.1 Bacteroidales bacterium | reverse complement strand
AATTGGATTTGAGAACAACTCTTATGACCGAACCAAAATAAACCCCAACTACATTAGACTTGACAATCTAATAGACCCTATGATTGATTATGTTGATGTTAAATTGGTTCCAACCATATTCCATTTGCGCTATGATATTTCTAATCAAAAAAAGATACCATACTACTTGTTTATGGGACCGACAATTAATACATGTATCCAAGAAAAGTCAGTTGCCAGATTGTATGGAAAGGAAATAATTAAAAATAATTATAGATACATTTATAATAGTTTGATTTCTATTGGTATAGGCTTTTATAAAAACATTGGAGAAAAATTAATTTTGGATTTTGTAACAAATTACTCTATACCTTTCTGGACTAATGAAATGGCATCTTTAAAGGGATATAATCACAGATTGGGATTTAATATTGGATTAGCCTATAGGTTTAATGATTAAATATTTACGTTTGCCAACACGGTAAACTCAATAAGCTGCCTGCAGTAGGCGCAACACAGGCACTTACTGTGTTTACCGTCATCGTTGGCAGTAATTCCAGATTTTGTATCTTAAGTTAAACTTTATAATAACAGAAATCATGAAGAAATTTCCCGTCCTGTTAATGGTTTTACTTAACTTGCACTTAATCAAATGTCAAGAAGGAGCACATGATGTAAATAGATTGATTAAAATCTACTCGAATGGTTATTATTTTTACTAGTATTCAAAAGAATCATTATATAATTCCTATTATATGAGAAAATCAACAAGCAGTATTCTACCCCCAATATTTTACTTTAGAATTGGATTTGTTTATGAATTTACATATTGAACTACCACCGACCGTGTGTGTCTTGGACCCCCGATGCCTTGTGGTAACTGGGGTACATGGTTTTACATGATCACAAAAGCAAATAACTGAAAACCTTTATTTTTAATCCCCGGTAAATAACAAAAGGATGTACCTGGATTGATCAATTTTTTCAAGAAAACCATAAATATTTCTAAAATAAAAACCCCGGTATCATGAACAAGAATTACCGGGGTTATCGGACATAAAATTTTATTTTTTCCGTGGTTTTATGCCCGTGTTTATCCTACAATGCTACGTGCACGCTGACACCCCTCGTAAAAGCTAACGGTATTTTGCTCCGGTTCTACCATTGTTCCCAACTATGCCTGCATGCCACGCAAATATATTTTTGTTTTTTGAAAAAGAATAAATGTAGGAAAACATTCTTCAAATCAAACTTTTCTTTAAAAACCTTGGCTTGGTCACAGTTTGGGCAGAAACCAACAGCTTTTTCATATCGTGTGTCGTCAATAATAACATCCAGGCTGGGAGTGCCGTTTCGGTTAAATTTAAGTTTTTTTAAAGTATCTTCAGCCCATTCCAAATCATCCTCGTGCACCATCAGTTCTATTCCACCCATATTTTCAGAAATTGAATGGTGCACAGACAGCATGGTCTTATTCATAGTAAAGCATCGGATCCCTTCAGCTTCCAACGCGTTACGCAGAACATAAAGTTCCCATTCATGGTTGAAACTAGCTATGGTAATAAAGTTATCATTCATTCATCTAAAGATATAATTTTCTGTTGATTTATTGAGAAAATATTCTTTGATAAAATGTCGTACACCTAAGTTGTATAAAATTTTGACCATCATAAAAATATAGATTATCTTGAGGCTCTAAAACGTTGAAATAACAAGTACATAAATTGAAAAAATATGGAAAATAAGGTTGGTTCAAATTTTATTAAGTCATCAAATCTAATATTCCTTACAGGAGGAACAGTGATCATGTTTTATTTAATTTCCCGTATGTTTTTTAAGAATGAAGCAACCCCACTTAGTCTCGTAATGATCAATTTAGGGGTTATTGGTGCCATAGGGTTAATCGTCAGGCAAGGTTTTAAATGGACAAAATACTTAGTATTACTATTGCTTATATTCTATTTCATCGAAGCTTCATATATGATAATTAAGTTAGACATAAATATGTACCTTGTTCCATTAGCGTTCTTTATGGCGCAAGTGGTACTTGTATTTTGGTCAACATTCGTACTTTTTGCGCAAACCCAACAAAAGCTTTTGGAATAAGCTTCAATAATCTGTTATTTCATTGTTCCGGCGTAACAAGTTTAAAGTGTGGGGCATAACAAAGCCGCTTTCTTTGCGTGTGGCTTTACGTATTACTCACTTCCTTTTCTTACAGAATTCACCACCTGCATCCCTATAAGCCTGTCATATCTTAGGTGAAACGGACGGTGATATACAAAAATAAAATAATCATTCTCAGTCTCATAATGGCTCCCTTCAATATAGCTTAAATCAATATCCTGTTTATCATCCAGTTTTACTGCATAGGCATAATTATAATATCCCTGTTTTATTAATATGTTGGCTTCATAAGCATTGGTTTCAGTATTGTAATTCATTTTTGAAAGTTCGTTTGCTTGCCAGTCAGTCAATGCACCGTAAACAAAAGCTTCTCCTCCCATGATGGGTTGATTGTATTTTAAAGAAAAATATACCTTAACATAATCTGCAGATATTTCCGGGTCATCAAACTCCTGTATATCTACCAAAAAATTCCCATTAATGTCTTCATTGTAAAAATATTTTCCATAATGCCTTTCTTCACCGGGAACCAGATAGATATGATGGTACTGGTGATCATATTCAATAGACCGTATATATTCTGATTGATACCTGAGGCTTTTAATGTCAAAGTATCGGAATTCACTGTTTCCCTGGAAGATGTTTTGATCATTATAATCATACACCAGTTCATTATTGCGGATATAGGTAGGTTTAAGATCAGTAATTTTCATGTTCCAATCCAGGTTTTGCAAAACCACCATTTTGATTTCATCGTATGGGTTCCTTATTTCATAACCTTCGTGATCAATTGATATATCTATCTGTTGCCCTTTATCAAATTGTTGGGCTGATACAGGACGCTTTGCCTGGGCGTTCACAGTAACCAGGGGTTCATACACATAAAACCTCCGGACAAAAACAATATCTTCGGGGTTAAAGTCCCTGTATACAACAAGGGCATAATTCCCGGATAACTTTATTTGAACGTCCTCATTTGGAATTGTGAAATTGTAATGCGTGTAAGGTATTGTAGTATTTGTTGAATATTCGTAACCGGTTATCGGGTTTTCATAAAAACCCACGAGATAATCTTGTTGCACCATTTCCGACATCCTCCAATCTGAATTACATTGATAAATGGTGTAATAATAATTGCTTAAATCATCGCCCAAATCATCAAAGCTCACCTTCAATTGGTCATTATTGGCAATATTAATGATTGGGGGTGAAAGTTGCCAACCTTTTCTGTGTATTAAAACCGTTTTGATGTTTTCTGAATACACAAAATTTTTGAAAACCTCAGGTTGAAAAGCACTTAATTTAACATGGATAAACAAACAGGACAGTACAAAAAAAATACGTATGTTATGTCGAAAGTGAAACATCAAAATAGTTTTTTTATATGGTAAAACCCAAAAATAAGATAATTTATTATAAAGTATTGTCAGTTTTCCAGTAGTTTAGAACATATTTTAACAGTTATTTGTAGTATTCTTGAGGTCAAAGCTGGCCCATCAATTCATAAAAATTATCAGGCACAAGCTCTTAATTACCTGTTTGTTTGACGTGAAAAGCTTGCCATCATTCTAAACTTCGGGAACGTTTATTTAAATTTTCAACGACTGGTTAAATAAACACAAATCGAATTATAAAAAATAATTCGTGTATTCGTTTAAAAGTAAGGATTCCCAGTATATGTATTTAACTTGACCATAGCGTTTCAAAATAATATTTAACCATATTTTTAATTTGCCTACTACTAAAATATTTGTAAATTCAATATAGATTAATGAGGAGGTTCAGGATAATTATTCAGATAATGTTTGTAAATAATTTATTATGAACATGTTAGGTTTGATGATGTATTTTACAACATAAAAATGTTTTTAACAAAATAAAAATTGTAGTGTTATAATTTTCACAATAGGAAACAAAGTATTAATTATGCAAAAAAATTATTAAGGAAAAAAAGGTTTTTTATTCTGTAACTATAATAATTTTTTATATAGGGGTTTATTATTTAGAATGATTAAAAAATAAGTGATTATCATTTAGTTATACCATATTTTTTAGAAAAAAAAGTAATTTTGCAAACACTTTAACAAGCAAAACTAAAGTAATGTCAGAAGTAGTAAAGATTAAGAAGGGGTTGGATATCAGAATGAAGGGGAAAGCCGAGAAAATATTTGTAAAGGCAGATCCTTCAGATAGATATGCCCTAAAGCCAACTGATTTCAGAGGGATTACCCCCAAAATGGTGGTCAAACCGGATGATCATGTAAAAGCAGGGACTACCTTATTTTTTGATAAGTACAGACCTGAAATTAAATTTGCTTCACCAGTAAGCGGAAAGGTACAGGAAATAAGAAGGGGAGAGCGGCGAAAAATTCTCGAGGTAGTGATTGAACCGGATGGAAAGAATGAATATGAACAATTTGAAGTAAAGGGTTTTGATGATTTAAACCGGGAAAAAATTACAGAAAAAATGTTGAATAGTGGCGTTTGGCCATTTATTCGTCAGCGTCCATATGGTATTATTGCCAATCCTGCCGATAATCCGCGCGATATTTTTATTTCGGCATTTGACTCGGCCCCCCTGGCCCCCGATAATGACTTTGTGATGAATGGTCAGGAGGAAGATTTTTTATACGGTGTTGAAATTCTCAGAAAACTAACCCAGGGTGGGGTTCATATAGGAATAGATGCAG
>JBNLCS010000317.1:0-1611 GCA_050303935.1 Bacteroidales bacterium | reverse complement strand
ATAGAGACTTTCTGCTATTATTTTCAATATCATTTGTAATTGCTGTTCCCCTGGCTTACATTGTAATGAATAAATGGCTGGAAAATTTTGCTCATAAAGCTGGTTTGAGCTGGTGGGTTTTTCTACTCACAGGATTAATTTTATTAACAACAGCCATGTTAACAGTAAGCTGGCAAAGCTGGCGTGCAGCTAGGAGAAACCCCGTAGAGGCCTTGAGGTATGAATAATTTCAGCATTATGTTACAAGGAGAATGAGATTTTTAAAAATAGCATATCGAAATATATTAAAAAACAAGACTTTTTCAATAGTTAATACTATTGGCCTTGCTGTTGGGATGTCTTGTGTTATTTTTATTGCATCATGGGTAAATGACGAACTTAAATATGACAAATTCCACGAAAACAAAGATGATATTTACCGGGTTGTTTTTGATTTTAAAAGCGGGCCTTCAGCAGGTACATGTAGCGCAATGGCCCCTGCATTGAATGAAGAAATACCCGAAATAAAGAGTTATGTGCGTTTTTGGAGCAGATGGCATACAAAATTAAAATATAAAGATTCAAAAATAGATGTTCGGGGGTCTTTTGTGGACCCATCAATATTTGAAGTTTTTAAATTCCCGTTTATTCAAGGTGGTCCTACTTCTGCATTGCAAGGCTCCTATTCTTTGATCATTTCAGGATCATTGGCAAATAAATTGTTTGGTAAGGCTTCTGATGTTTTAGGAAAGAGTGTTGAGATACCAAACAGACAAGGAAGGTTGGAAACCTTTACCGTAACCGGTGTTATAGAAGATATACCTGAACACTCGCACCTTCAGTTTGATTTTCTGTTTAACATAGAGTTGCTTAAAACATGGTATCGTCCGGATTACATTGATAGCTGGCGAAGTAATTATTCCTTTTCAACCTATGTACTGGCACCAGGCATTAAAGACATTCAATCTCTGAACCACAAAATAACAGATTGTTACATCAGGCATGCTGAAAATAAAGAGGACCTGTTCCTTCAGCCCCTAAAGGATATTTATTTATCATCTGAAGTAAAAGATTATCTCTTTGGACCAACGGGTAATTATACCTATGTACAAATATTCACCCTTTTAGCAATATTTGTATTGATCATTGCATGCATCAATTTTATCAATATTTCAACAGCAATGGCATCAAAACGATCAAAAGAAATTGGTTTGCAAAAAGTTGCAGGCGCCGGAAAGAATCAGTTGATAAAGAAATTTTTAGGGGAATCGTTCATGCTTTCAATATTTGCCATGTTTTTTGCTTTGATACTTGTTATGTTGTTTAGGGAACCGTTCAATAATCTAACAGGTAAAACACTTATGTTGAATTTCCATAATCCCCTTTTATTGTTTGTACTATTAGGATTTGCATTCCTGACATCCATTATTGCAGGGGCTTATCCTGCTTTTTACCTTTCATCCTTTAAACCGGTAAGGGCCCTGACCAATAAATTACCGGGAGGCAGAAGTAAACTATCGCGTAATATTCTCGTTATATTCCAGTTTTCCGTTTCAATAATGGTAATCATAGCCACGTTGGTTATTTTCAGTCAATTGAATTACATACAAAACAAATACCTGGGATTTAACA
>JBNLCS010000316.1:0-3351 GCA_050303935.1 Bacteroidales bacterium | reverse complement strand
AGTTGTAACTAATTGTAGGAATGATACCGAACAAAAACATCTTCTTCAATTCCGGAGGATTACCTTCCACCTTAGGCTGTTCATACATAACTGAATACAGATTATGTCTGTTATATGCATTATAAACCGATGCCTGTAAACTACTTTCAAATTTTGATCTTTTTTTGAAATTATAGGTTACCGAAACATCCAATCTGTGATAAGCTGTTCCTTTTAATCGTACTTCATTACGTTTGGTATATCTGGGAACAAGTAAATTTTCATGTTTAAACCATTCTGTTGCCATTGTATACGCAAGTGGCGATGAATAAACCCAATTGGCAGCAACAGATATTCTTTCATTTATATCATATAATCCAACAAATTTAAAATCATGCGGTTTATCATAAGGGGCATTATACTCCTCCCCATCATTAATCCCTTTTATTTTTCTTCTGGTTTTAGAATATGTATAACTTATCCAACCGGTAAAATCACCTTGTTGCTTTCTTATAAAAAATTCTGCACCATATGAATATGCCTTTCCTGATCGTAATTCAGCATCAAGTTTTTCGTTAAAGAAAAGCATGGCATGATCAATAAAATCAATGGCATTGTACATCTTTTTATAATACAATTCAACGGATGTTTCAATTGTATTATTTGCAAAATTTCTAAAATAACCTGCTGCAAATTGGTCAGCGTATTGCGGTTTTACATTCGGATTACTTAAAAACCAAAGATCAAACGGAGTTGATGATGCAGTATTTGTTGATAAATGAATGTATTGATAAGTGCGGTCGTAACTTGTTTTGACTGAACTTGCATGGTTTAATTTATACCGCAGGCTTATTCTGGGTTCGAGTCCGAAATTGGGATTAAACACCTCTCCCTTTTTATAGTATGTTGAGTCAACAGACTCTAATTTTCCATTTGGTTGTTCTTCATAGTCATATACAATATCCTCACCAATATTATGTAAACTACTTAACCTAATTCCATACCTCATACTTAACCTTTCACCAAGTTTTTGTTCATTTTCTATAAATAATGAGTTTTCAACACCATTTTTTTCCTGCATAGGGTCCATATTAAAAAAACTTGATTCATCGGTAGTAATTGTTCCCGGTTTTATTATATGATAAATGCTTTGAAATCCGAATTTGATTGTATTATTTGGATTTAAATAATATGTGTAATCATTTTTAAAACTCTGGTTAACAACATGGGCAGTCTATTTAAAAGCATTAGCACCTTCAGGCTGACCAATAGAATAATCATAATCACTAAAAATTAATGAAACATTTGAAAACAACCTGTTATTGTATATGTGGTTCCAGCGTGCCGTTAAGGTGATATTACCATATTCAAACCTGAAAAAAGAATCGAGTTTTGCAATATCATTTCCGGTATACGCCGAAATAAAAACCCGGTTATTTTTGTTTAATACCCAATTGAATTTGCCATTCAAATCATAAAAATAAAACCTGCTGTTTTTAAGTCCTTCATTACTGGAAAATGGGAAAAATATATCAGCATAGGTTCTTCTCCCTGATAATAAAAACGAGCTCTTATTTTTCACAACAGGCCCTTCAAGGGTCAACCTACTTGAGATCAATCCAATTCCACCATCACCTGAAATTTTTGTCATATTTCCTTCTTTCATCCGGATATCCAGTACCGATGACAACCGGCCACCAAAAGCAGCAGGAATTCCTCCTTTATACAATTCGACATTTTTAAGGGCATCACCATTAAAAACCGAGAAGATACCACCTATGTGTGATGGACTAAAAACATTGGCATCGTCCAGTATAATGAGGTTCTGATCAACAGCACCGCCCCTTACAAAAAAACCTGAATTCCCCTCTCCCATTGTTTGTACACCAGGAAGCAACTGAATAGTTTTTATAACATCTTTTTCTCCAAACAAAACAGGTACTTTTTTAATTTGTTTAGCCTGAAGTTTTACCATACCCATTCCCACACCCGATACATTTACATCTTTACTAACAGCTGTAATTTTTACTTCAGCTATATCCTGTTCATTAGGTAACAGGTCAACATTGAAGTCTTTATTCTCTGATAAATCAATTTTATATTCAATAATGTTATAACCTACAAATGAATAAGTTAATACATATTCTCCTTTTGGCAGGGTTAATGAATAAAAACCATAAATATTAGAAACCGTACCAAGGTTTTTGTTCTTCACAAAAACATTTGCACCTATCAATTCTTCCCCTTTTTCGTCCTTTACATAGCCACTAATAGTAGCATACCCCTCTTTATTAATTGTTTCCCCCTCTTCTCCTTTTGCAAAGGAAAAAGCAATAAGTAATAGCAACCATATTGTAAAATATTTTTTCATAAAGCGATCTAGTTTTCAATTTTGCACACCATATTAACAGGTATTATGTTTAATAAACAAACCAATCAAATATTGTTCTTTACAAATAACGAATTGGAACTAACTACCTGTTCTGTTATTTACACTTCAAAACTAGGTAAAGAGGCAACGCGAGAGAATAACAAATCGGTAAAACAATTAAATATATCGGTAGGTTTTACCGGTAGAATTTTAAGCAAAACTGGTTAAAATTTACCAAACTTAAAACTTGCACCAAAAGAAAACCCGCTTAAATCCTGACCAGTAACATACCTTGCATCTTCACCAACATTAATCTCAGTAGCAAAACGATATGTAGTATTTACACATATCCTGAAAAACTTTGTAACATTAAATTCAAGTTCAATCCCCGGACGCGCCAGTAAGTAACCCTCCACAACATCATAAATAGTGTTTGAGCTATACTCGTTGGCATCAACAAGTGTGTAAACCGATGCCCCACCGCCAAACATAACCGGAAAAGAGGCATGGACTGGAAATTTTGGGAAAATAATAGGCTCAATCGTTATTCCACCGTGTCCACCGGCTATCAAATAGCTCCCTGTAGGTTCTTGAAATGTATTGGATACATACCCTGTACCTTCTACCCCAATCCCCAGGGAATGCTTTAATATAAATGATAACCTTGTCCCGACTTCCAAAGCATTTTGATCCTGAATCTCGGTAAAGTTAAAATACAAATCAAAATAAGCACCATTATTTTTGTCTTTACCAAATATGGTTTTAATTTCGTCCTCTTTATTTTCAGTAGGTTCCGATTGTCTGTCAAGCACTTGACTAAAAACCCCACTAGAAATTAATAAAAAGATCTGAATTATAAATATCCTTTTCATCTGTTTATTTTTTTAATTTTTCAATGATTAGACCCGCTTGCCAAAGTATTTTGTATGGCGCGTAGGTGGAACCGCAGGGTTAAAATAATCATTATAGTGTGTGTTTAATGATTATTTTAATCATGCTTG
>JBNLCS010000315.1:0-7971 GCA_050303935.1 Bacteroidales bacterium | reverse complement strand
GGATCTTTCGTATCTAAATAATCCAATCCCTTCTGCCCAATAGCTTTTCTGTTCAATTTTTTGTGTCTGAACAACTTCACCAGTTTCAATTCTGATTACGTTTAGGTTTATGATATCCTTAAATTTAATTACCGCACGTTTTTTGTTAAATAAGAAAATGGAATCAACTTTACCTAATAACTCTTTTTGTCTAAATGTAATTTGTTTCATTTTCTCCCCATTTGAATCAAATGTCATGGAGTACTCACAAGTTATCTTTTGATTTTGCTCCCAATGCCATAAAAATGTTTCTGATTTAGTGACTTTTGAAATTAAGTCAGTATTTTTTGGAGAAGTAAAAGGAACTCTAGTTTCTTTCATATCGACACCGACACTAGTAATATATTCAACCACTTCAAAAGTCGGTTGCTTATGTTCATTAAAAATGATTGTCTCAAGAAATGTTTTCTCATTTTCTTCATACGATTTTAGAGTCCAGTAAAAGTTATCAAGTTTCTCGCTATCAGAAGTAAAGTAGTATACTTTCTTTTCCGAAAATTCTTTCAATGGGAAAAAATAATTCTTTAAGTCTGAGTTATTAGAATTGGAACAACTCAAAAGAATGTAAGATAATAGTATTATAAAAGTACTTTTCATTGATGTCTGTTTAATGTGCGGTAACGGACAAGTATATGCAAATGTGGGCGATTGCGGGCTTCAAACCTATCAAACCGTGATAATTTAAAGCGGGCTACAGCCCCTGAATTTACTACTATCTCGCCCATTTTGTATATACAGTGTTAGCGCCTGCCATTTAATTACTTTTAATAAACTCAATTAATTCTCTATCCTTTATATATTCTTCCAATATAGCTCTAATAAAAATATATGAATCTCTTGATAAAAGTTCTAAAATGATAGTTTCATCAATATCATCCTCTTTTGACTTTTTAGCTTCCTTTTTTAAATAATCATTTAAACTTTTAAAGTTACCATGAGCAATATTTGATCGTTGATTATATAAATCCTTTAGTCTTCCCTTAATCCAATTTAAATCACGCGTTTTATCATTCTGGTAAACTATTATGCTTGTCTTTAGTCTAAATTGCTTACTTATTGAATCCTCTACGTTGAATCTACTATTGTCAGGATTATGAGTCAAGAGTAGTTCAATAATAGAAACTAAAGTTACTAACCTATATCTCTCATCTTTTATATCGTGACCAATAACCTTTAGTAGATTAGATATAAACAAAATTTTATCCTTATTATTATCATCAATTATCTCATTCAAATCCTTTGAACAATTAACCAAGTCCTCCTTTATTTGATAAAAATTTCTCCATCTATCTTCTTTTATATGTTCTTCCTTTCGATAACAATTAAAAGCAAATTGCATAATTACTTGATTAAGAAATATGTCTACTTTAGGAAACTGAATTGAGAAAGAATCATGATGGAGTAAAAAAGATTCACCATGGTAATACTCTTCATCTGTGTGAATTAATAATGATAGCAGATAACAATAACTAATAAGGTTTTCTGAGTTATCTATAATTGGATTGCCTTTTTCTAGCATAAAGAAGCCTGGGGTTTCATTATCACCTGGCTCCTTCATATAATTCTTCATTATTTCATGTTCGCCATCATCATCAAATCTTGCAATAATCCACATCCTAGCTATTTTATCCAAAATGCTTTTGCCTTCATTAATAGTTAGAAATTCCGCAACATATTCATCTTTTAAAGAATATACAGTCTTAAATTCAATTAATGAGCTTTCTATGTTCAGTATTTCCTCAGTCTCGTCCGTTAAATGTATTGGAATTCTAAAATGCGGGTCATCCTTGTATATTTCATCAGGACTATTAAGTGATTTTTCTATATGAGCTAAAACTATTTTAATTTCTTCATCAGTTCTTGGATTATCAAGACTAAAATTCATTTTTGAAGAAATCTCAATTGGTTCTTTAATCGGGTAAATATATGTTGTAAGTATAAAATCCATTAATTTTTTATTCAAGTTTTAAACTAGGCACTTTGTTTGCCATGGTTGGCGCTAACATTTAAATATACGCAATTGCGTTTATATCTATTATACCGGCAGGCATCCTTTTCCAATCAAATTAAAAGCCTCCCGGTTAACAAGAATGTTTTAAAAATCATTGCAAACCGGTTTCTCAATGGTCTATTTTTGCCGGTAATACTTTTTTCACTTCCCCTAATTTAAAAATATTTTATGCTACCTGTTCGTAAATTTTGTATTTATTTTTAAATCAATGGGGCATCTTATATACTGAACATGCAGATACCAGAATTCTACCGGTAGAAGCTGATAATTAGAAAGTATTTTAATGAACCTTAGAAATCCACGTTCTATGGGCGTAGTCATGTTTTAGAGGCTATGCCTGTTACCGGGTAAAGGAATAATGGAAAAGTGGAATAATGGAAGGGAATGTATTATATGCATTTCCTGACATTTCATTTCAATATTCCATCATTCCATTTTATGATTGTGAACTCCTATGGGCTTTAAGTAAAGCTACCTTCGTTGAGGGTGGGTTCTTTACTTAATTGCGAGGTTGTTAGTTACTAAAAATCTTTTTGGGGGGCCAAACACAATTGGGATTGCTCGTAAAAAGTCTTTGAGAGGCCAAACACAATTGGGATTGCCCGTAAAAAGTCTTTGAGAGGCCAAACACAATTGGGATTGCTCGTAAAAAGTCTTTGGGAGACCAAACACAATTGGGTTTGCTCGTAAAAAGTCTTTGGGGGGCCAAACACAATTGGGATTGCTCATAAAAAGTCTTTGGGAGACCAAACACAATTGGGATTGCTCGTAAAAAGTCTTTGAGAGGCCAAACACAATTGGGTTTGCTCATAAAAAGACTTTGAGGGGCCAAACACAATTGGGATTGCTCGTAAAAAGTCTTTGGGGGGCCAAACACAATTGGGATTGCTCGTAAAAAGTCTTTGGGGGGCCAAACACAATTTGGATTGCCCGTAAAAAGACTTTGAGGGGCCAAACACAATTGGGATTGCTCGTAAAAAGTCTTTGTCTTTATCTTTTTTTCATAAGTTTTCCCAAATGGTTTCATCCATCACTTTATGTTGACATAAAATCTAAAGATATTGGCCTTCAAAAACATTAACATTGACAAAAGCATTCCGCATAAAAAACTTATAACATGATTCCAATATGCCCCCCTATAAAATCGGCCATGGCAAAATTAGTTTTAATAAAAATCCCAATGTACGGATTACACGTTTTCATGGTTAAAGGATCAAACCAATAATAGTTAATACCAATTTCTGAACTAACAAATTCTTCCATGAATTTTGAAAAATTAAGGGGTGTGTTTTTGTATTGCAGGTACTCTTTTTCAAACGGGGCATACAGATCAAGCCCGGTTTGAAGATATACCCCCGTTTTATGTAACAAAAACTCATTGCCGGCATATACTGAAACTACCGTGGCATTTATTTTCCGGTTGTTTTCAAAATCATTTTTCACCGAAAAATTATAATAGTCGGTATAATACTTTACGCATATGCCTGATTTTAAATTAAGAACGCTGTTAACGTTTTTATAAACCCCGGCATCAAAAACATTGATCCTGTATTTTGGGCCACCCACCGGCTTGAGCGTACCGGCAAATTCGTGTACCCCTGCCCCGGCGCTCACGGTAAATTTTAATGGTAATTTTTCACCGTTGCTTTGTTTTGTCGTTGGTGTTTTCACTTTACCCGATGGGTAATACTTAATTCCTGCTTTAAACCCGGGTAAGTTCATCCCCACGTTTGGCACCTGGTAATGGCCGTTTGAACAATGATAATAGCTAATAGCATATTGTAAACGGACCTTTTTACTAAGTTTATATTGAAAGCCAATGGCGGCAACCGACATATTGGCCAACCTTGACCCAATGTAAACATTTTCCGGGTTGTCCTGTTTGTCAAATGGTTTTGTAAAATATGCCAGCCCGATGCCGAGTTTTACTTTTACGCTCAACGGTTTGTCCGATAAGGTATTTAATGTTACATCGGGTACAATACCTATTGCACTGCCATACACCTTGTTATTCCCAAAATCGCCATATAGTAAAGCAACCCCTGTTTCAGGAAACCCAAAGCCAGCCTGCCATTTCCTTTTTCCTAGGGTTTGTTTTGCCAGGCGCAATTCGTACATATACGAGGGGTATTTGTATAAAGAAGAATATCCTGTCATTAGTTTTACTACTCCGCAGTTGGCCTCTAAAAGCAAACATCTACCGGAATATTTCAGTGAATCGTGTTGAGCTACGGATGATATTGAAAATGCAACGTAAAAAATAAAAATGCTAACGAATTTTTTTAATAGTTGGTCCACCGCTACAAATATTTTTCCATGTTTATTTACAAACCGCAATAGTAGTCGTACCCTCTTTCAAACCAGTAATCCGGGGGCCTTTCATTGCTAAAGAAAATAGTACCAATACGTTTTAAGTGTTTTACACCGTATTTTACGGGAATAATTAATCGTAACGGCGCCCCCTGGTTAAGTGGCAATGGTTTGCCGTTCATTTCATAACATAAAATTGTTTGCGGGTGCAACATACTTTTATTGTCAATACCCACATAATATTCTTTATCCGGGGTATGTAACCCGGTATATTTCATTTCTTTTTGTTTATCCAGTTTATATGCTTCCACAAAATCAGAAAATTTCACCCCTGCCCAATGCGATACCTGGCTCCATCCTTCAATACATTTAAAATTAAACACAATTTCGGTTTTTGGCAGGCTTTTGATCTGATCGAGGGTAATGTATGTGGTATCCCCTTTATCACGGATTAGTTGTAGTTTCCAGCTCGCCGTATCAATTTTGCTGCGTAACCCAATATAACCATTTACGTTAACCTTTTTGGCAGCTTTTTCAACCGGGTATGTTTTTGTCAATTTTTCATTGTTGTGGAATTTGGTGAATATTTTTTCGTTCAGGTTTAAAACTTTTCGCAGCGATTTAAATGCCTTGTTATCTTTTGGTTGTTTAAATATCAATACGGTTATTAAAACACAAGCGGCCAGAAATAGCACAAATATTGTGAACGATAAAACCGATTTTATCCTGACGTGAACAGGCCCCTGTATCTTTTTAAAAATTCTCATTCCTGTTTTAAACCTGTATTTTTGTTTTTCTCAATTTCAAATCCGGTAACAATGCCTTGAAAATTTTGCCAACCCGCCACAATAACCTGCACTATATGTATAATAAAAAACAAACAAAACAACATGGTTATGGTAAAATGAATAGCCCTGGCCGATCCATATCCCCCCAACAGGTTACATAGCCACTGCAATTGAACAGGTTTATACATAGCCAGGCCCGTTAAAACAATGAGTACCCCCATTGAAAAAACCAGGGTATAAGCAATTCGCTGGGCTGCGTTGTATTTTAATTGTGGGGGCAATCCCCTTTTAATATGCAAATCGTGCAAAACCACCTTCCAGGCCTCTTTAAATGATCTCTTATCAGGCAACAACAACGTGTATTGTTTAGAAACAAGTAAAAATACCATGTATGCCAGTCCGTTAAAAATAAAAAACCACATAAATGTAAAATGAAAACTCATGCCCTTTGCAAGCTTAAATTTTAGGTTTAATGCCTCATAAAAAGACTCGGGGAAAAAGTGAAATAATGTAAAGTCCCCAAACCTGATAAAATAAACATCATTGGCCCAATAAATCAACATGCCACTCCAAACCATCATAGCCAGCACATAAAAATTAAACCAGTGGAAAATCCGGATAGCTAATGGATGTTTCTTTACAAGTTTTACGTGTGACATTTTCTACAACACTTTTGAGATTTTACAAAATAAATGTAGTTATTTTTGATTCATACCCGGCAGTGTTTGATCTATAATCTAATTTTTTAACACCTTAAATTCAACCCTCCGGTTCTTTTGCCGGCCCTGCGGTGTATGATTACCTGCAATAGGATGTAAGAAACCATAGCCTTTGTATTTTAACCTTGCCGGGTCAACACCTTTGTCAACCAGATAATTCACGCACGCCTTGGCCCTCAATGTAGAAATCATTTTGTTGGCTTCAATTGAACCAATATTATCAGTATATCCTGAAATTTCAATTACTGTACCTGGATTTCCCATAAGGAAATTATAAACATTTTCAAGTTCTTCATAGGATTCTTTCTTCAACCGGGCCGTACCAAAATTGAAGTAAATATTTTTCAGCACCATTTTTTTGCCCACCTTAATTTTCTCCATGGCAATGTCCATCTGCTGGTTATTACCTTGTGTAAAATCCACATCCGATGAATATGGCATATAACCAAATGCAAGGGCTTTAACTATGTAATTCTTATTTTCAGGAATAATTAGTGAATATTGGCCCAACTTATTGGCTATTACCTTATCCACTCCTTTTTTGGTATCAGCATCTATCAACTGCACGGTACCGTCCAATGGTTTTTGTGTTTGGGCATCGGAAATAATACCGGTAAGTTCAACCTGGACCCCGGTAGGTACCACATCCATTTTTTCCATGTCATCAAAAAAGATATTGTTGTTTTTACCTGGTGCCCCGGCCATTTCCATCTCATTAAATGTAGTTTCAAGAGGTTTCTCCGGCCCCAACAATATAACTTTGTATATATCGGTTGCCCCCATGGTAAATTCACGTATTGATGCCAGATATGCTATTTTACCCCCCATGGTTGGTGTATAAAACATATCATCGTCGGCAGAGTTTATCGGATAACCCACATTTTTCACATTCGACAGGTTACCGGAGCCATCAATATCACATTGAAACACATCAGCCCCTCCCATTGAATTGTGCCCCTGTGACGAGAAATATAAGATTTGCCCATTCGGGTGAAGCGATACGCTGGTTTCATCAAAGGGTGTATTTACCATACCTGCATTTACCGGCTTGTCCCATTTTCCGTTATCCTTTTTACGGCTTATCCAGATATCTGCCCCACCTACCCCTTTTTCCCTTACGGAAGAGAAATAAAGCGTATTACCATCTTTAGACAACGCGGCGGCCCCTTCCTTATCAGATGAATTTACTTTTCCAGGAAGCGATTTCGGTTTTTGCCATTTACCTTTTTCTTTGGTAGTATAATAAATATCGCCCTTACCCTCAGACCCCTTGTACAGAAAGATGGTTTGCGCATCATTTGAAATACCGATCACGGCAAGGTTTTCCTTTACTTTCTTATTTTTGTATAATTTGCTTGCAATACCCCAGTCTTTTCCCGTTTTGGTTGTAAAGTAAACACTTTCATAAAATTTATAATCCGCATCGCTAAGTTTACTTTTTTGTGAATGTTGCCTTCTTGATGTAAACAAAAAAATGGAATCGTTGGCTGAAACCACCGGGGAATAATCCTCATACTCCGAGTTAATTTTTGAACCGGCATTTTCTACCACGGCCCTGACCGGTTCGCTAACCAATATTTTACCATTGGCACATTGGGTTATCAATAAATCAATTTGTTGTCCTTCTTTTTTTAGTTGTTTCTTATTTAAACCTGATTTATAATCTGAATAATACCGGACCGCTTTGTCAAAATCATTGTTCAAATGATAGGCCCTGGCCAAATAATAATTAATATCATCTGTTACGTCCGGCTTGGCTTGATAAGCAAGTTCCAGATATTGAACTGCAAGTTTTTTTTCATCACTCAACAACATACTTACCCCTAATTTATAATTCAGTTCGGGATTGGTACCATTGTACTGGAACGCTTTTTTATATTCTTCTTTGGCTTTGTAATACGCACCCTTCCCCATTAAAAACAGGTCATCCCCATTTTTAATAGCTTTCCAGGCTTCTTTAAAACCAGCTTTACCATCTTTAAACTCTTTTTTATTAACAGACACCTGGGTTTGTGAGAACGTTTGACACATTCCCGTAAGAAACACAAACAGTATGATAATTACAGGTTTTTTAAGCATAATAGTAGTTTTTCCCAAATTAATA
>JBNLCS010000314.1:0-11860 GCA_050303935.1 Bacteroidales bacterium | reverse complement strand
TGGTATTTCAAATGCTTATAGTATACAGGGAAACCATAAAAATGCAATTACATATTTAAAAAAATCAATTGTCCTGTTAGAAGCGACAAATGATAAAATTAACCTGGCTTCTTCGAAACTGAACCTTGGCTTTGAGTATTTCAAGGCTGAGCAATTTGATTCGGCTTTGATTTTATATGAAAAAGCGCAGATTGATTACATGAACCTTGGTTATGAAAGGGGATTGGCGTATTGTTTTGGAAATTCAGGAATAATTTTTACCATTAGAAATAAATTAGATACAGCCGAATATTGCTTTAAAACTGCCATTGGTATATCTAAAAAAGTCCATGATTATTTTGCATTGGCAGATATTACACTGGAATATGCGAAGTTGTTATTCAAACAAAATAAAATAGATGAAGCAATACAGAAAGCCCGAATAAGTTTTTTACTGGCAAAAAATAATAATTTAATTGAAGTAAAAAGCAAAGCATCTTCTTTATTATCGAAACTTTTTAACGAGAAGAATATTTTTGATTCGGCTTATATTTATCAATCATTGTATATTGATATAAAGGATAGTATCCAAAACATTGAAACGATCCAAAAAATGGCTGATATACGTACTGAGTACGAAATTGAGCAAAAACAAAACGAACTGGATGTTTATAGAAAAAAAGGTATAATCCAGCTTATTATTATTGGTTCACTTGTTTTAATATTGTTGCTCACTGCCACGTTGGTATACGTATATTATTCAAATCTTCTAAAAGCCAGAAAATTTACAAAAATATTAAACGAGCGACGGACAATCCTTGAAAAGCAAAGTAAAGAGTTAAAAGAATTAAACCAGATAAAAGATAAGTTTTTTTCTATTATATCACATGACTTGCGTGGACCAATTAGTTCTATAGGCAGCATATCTATTTTAATAAAAGAAAGCATGGACCAGGATAATAAGGCCCTGCTTCATGAAATTACAGATTACATTGATGAAACCGTACTATCGTTAACTGGTTTGCTTGAAAATTTGTTAAACTGGGCAAGAAGCCAACAAGGTGAATTTCCTTATAAGGAGGAAGAGGTAGACCTGAAGTCAATCCTTATAAATGTTGTTAAGTTGTTTTCTTCTGTTTCCATAGCTAAAGAGATTAAAATTAATCTTAAAATGCACGATGAAATATTTATTAAAGGAGATAAAAACAGTTTAATGGCCATATTTAGAAATTTGCTAAGCAATGCGTGCAAATTTACGAATAAAGGGGGAGAAATAAACATAACTAGTACGATTAAAGGTACTAATGCAGTGATTGAATTTTCTGATACAGGAATTGGCATACCGGAAGACAAAATAGGAAATTTGTTTAAGCTTAAGGAAGATAAAAGTACCTGGGGTACTGATCGTGAGAAAGGATTTGGACTAGGCTTGAACCTGGTTGGTGAGTTTGTGAAAATGAACAAGGGGGAAATATCAATTAAAAGCGTAGTTGGAGAAGGATCTACTTTTACATTAACTTTTAATTCAGTGAGACTGTGATTTTAGAAACGATCGTGAACTGAAATTACGAAGTCGAACTGATCCCGATGACACGCAATTGGGACCATGGGGCCTTATTCCCCGCACCTTGGAGCGAAAAGATTTTTTGTTTCTTCTGGCATACCTCGTTAGCTTGCTGCGAGGTAGTTGATTTTTTAGAATATAATCTCTTTTTTTTTAATTTTATAGCAACCTTTTCTTATTATTTTTCATCTAATAAAATAAAATTCGGTACAATGAAAAAATCTTATTTACTGACCATTATTTTTATTTGGCTGTTTTATTCTTGTGAAAAAGACAACCTTAATCTTGAAGATTTTCAAGGTGAGACCCTGATCAGGCATATTGGAAATAGTGAAGAAGATATGCGGATTATAACGTATTATAATACAGGTTTGGTACAAGAGGATTTAAATAGGTTTATATATAATAAATTTATTTATAATGAAAAAGAACAGTTAGAAAGATTAGAGATTGCCCGATCCGTTAACCCATTAAGTTGTGCAATTATTCCCGGTACCGGTTTTGAAAGCGGAGAAGACCCAAGAAAAGCTAAACCAAGTGAAATCCATGAATTTCAATATAATGAAAACGGAAAGCTTCTAAGGCAAGATCATTACTTTATGGGCAATGAACAAAAGCAGCTAATGGTGTATATAACTTATGAATATGATCAGGAAAATATAGTAAAACTTGTATATTATATACCAACAGGTGAAATGTCACATTATACTACGTTTGAATACGATGAAAATTCCAATGTAATTGAGGTGAAGAGTTATGGAAAAACGCAAAATACTGAATTCGAACTGCAAAATAAATCAATATGCGAATACGATAACAAATTAAATCCGTTTAAAGTATTTCAAGCAACCGGGTACCCCGGGGTATTTACAAACACAAATAATATCACCCGGGAGATCCACTTTAATTATTATGGTGATGAAGTATATTCAGATACTATTGTAAATACATATGAGTACAATGATATTGGTTATCCAGTAGAAGTTAACGACATTAAATACAGGTATGGAGAGGTACAATAAAAAATATTTGAAATTTTTGTTAGTTTCTGCTCAAAAACTTAATAATAGGGCCATTTTATGAGGAAACTGATTAAAATATGTGTTGTAGTTTTTTGGGCAATGCTACTAATATCATGTGAAAAAGAAAGCAGTATAAATTATGAAATAAGTGATTATACCGGCACGTACAAGAATTTAAATTACACCGAAAACGTAATTGGAAATTTTAAAACAGGAATTTATCCGGAAGACTCCATTCCTAATGAGTTGAAAAAGCTTGAATACGGAAGAATAGAAATTGAATTCACATACAAGGGAGGTGCCCTCGAATCATTTATGCCAATATTATACTTTGGATCAATAAATAAAAATGATGAGGACAATTTGAGGGAAGAAACACGGGAACACCTTGTTGTGGAAATAGGTCATTATAATGTGGTTCCATTTCCATTGGAAAATCTGTTTTATACGATATGCTATGATCGTTATCCTTTGTATTGCAGGGATACGTATGCACCTGTTATTGCGGGGCAAGCTTATACCTTTTTGATAGATAAACGCCCTGAAGGCGTTATTATACAGTTGAGAATAGGTGATGAAATTGTAAATAGTTTTCCAAGTGCATTTTTCCCGGATTCTTCGCAACTATTTTTTAATCATGTTACCCAAAAAGTTGAAAAGGAAAGAGGCGATTCTCTGGAACTTGTTATGATGGTTGGAAAAGGTTTTGTTGGCTTTGCTGAAGGTTTACATGATTTTAACGGAAAAGTAAGTAATATAAAAATAACAGCATATAACCTACAAGATGAGCTGTCGAATTATGATCTTTTAAATATTAAAAATCAACACTATGTGCACCAACAGATAAATTATATGATCAGAGATAACAAATATGACAGTAACGCAGTTAGGTTTACATTTGATTTTCAACCATATAATTTTGAAAATGGCAGAATGGTCCCTTTTGGTGAGCCTGAACAATTTGAAACCAGTACAGTATTCAATAATGAACCCCTAACATTCAATATTAACCATGAAAATATTGGTTTATTTAAAATTAACCTTGAAACAATAGATAAGAATAATAAAGTGATCAATAAAACAAACAAACCTTTTGATATTTGGGTATATCCCAAAGAGTGGGCTTTTAACTATTAACAACAATAGTGGGTTCAAAACTTGTTAAAATTAAGCACTTTTTCCCTTACAATATTATATATTTTTACAAATGAAACCCTCTCTGATGAATCAGGGTAGGCTAGTGGGATTTGACAAACCTTAATCTCTCTGCATAAGGAGATGGTTAAAAATGAAGCACTTAATTTTTTTAACAAATGAACAATATATCGATAATATGGGAAAAATCTTGATCATTTATTATAGTAAAGATGGCAATACAAAAAAAATGGCTGAATATGTTCGTGAAGGTGTTCAGCAGATATCAGGTCATGAAATACGATTTAAAACAGCTGAGGAAGCCAACCAGGAAGATTTGATGTGGTGTGATGGAGTAGCAGCAGGATCGCCTACTTATTTGGGGACCGTAGCTTCACAAATGAAAAAGTTTTGGGAAGATTGTTTACCCGTGTGGCAAAAAATTGATGGAAAAATAGGCTGTGCCTTTAGCTCCCAGGGAGGATGGGGCGGAGGGGCAGAACTTACCTGCCAGGCATTGGAAACCATTATGATGAATTTTGGAATGTTGGTTTTTGGAGTTACCGATTATGTTGCCCATCAACATACGGCACATTATGGAGCTATTCAGGCGGGAGAACCCAGGCTGGATAAAGAAAAAGACGCGTGTAGGATTTTAGGGAAACGCCTGGCTGAATGGGTTGCTGTTTATAAAGATGGCCGTAACGAATTACATCCTTTAAATCAAAATTATAAACGAAATCCATAAATATTTTATTTACAATAAATTATAAATTGTTCATGTTTTTTGAATGGAGATTATTTTTTTTCACTTTTACCTGATATATGCCTGTGTTTTTTCTTTTGCCTTTTAATTTTATACTACCGATTTCTTTAAATATGTATGAACCATTGTTTTCAGTTCTTTTATACAAATCTTCTGAAATAAGCAATTCCTGATGGAATTCATTGCACATACCTTCAATACGCGCTGTTGTATTTATTGCATCACCGTTAAATGAAATATCCCTTCGGGTTTGTCCTACCTGTAAAACCATCACATGACCAACATGAACCCCCGCTTTAAATTCAGGTACAAGTTTATATTTGCGCATAAAATACTTTTCTTTTCTTAAAATTCTCTTTTTAAATGCATAAAAGGCTTCAAGATAATTGCATTCCAAAATCCCGCTTTTAACTTTCCAGGAGATAATCGCACCATCACCTAAATATTGATAAATTTCACCATGATACGCGTTAAATATGTTCATTTCGTTAAAAACATCCTGTATCAGGAAACTAAACTTCTTGTGAAAAAGTTTTTCAGCAATTGCTGTTGATGACTTCATATCAAGGAACATAAATATCCGTTCTTCTTCAAGTGGTTTGCTCAATATACCAAAGAACCAACGTATGAAATTTATTCGTCCCATTCTCATTCGCATCCCTTTGAAAAAATTAAAAATCACACCACTTAAATAGAAATATGCCAAAAAACGAAAAAAGTGAATATCCAAAACCGGAATTTGCTGAAAAATTTCTTTATAGTGTCTATTACGGACCTGGTTAATGGAAAAACGGGCAGCAACTAACATTAATAAAAAAGCGGAACCAAAATAAACGAACCATTTAAAAAACACAATCATTCGTGCTGGTAAAAAACGGGCTATTCTATCATTAATTAGGAGGTTTAAAAGGAAAAAAAGAAAAGAGATTGCTGAAGCAAATATGAAAAGGTTCAGATATAAACTATTTATTTTCAATAAATTAAAATAGGTGGTGAATACTGTATTATCACCAGTTATAAACATATAGAAAAGAAAAATACCATACCAATATATTATTTGGTATAATAAATATTTAAGGTGTTTCGTAAATTTGTTTGTTCTCATAATTTTATAACTCCTGACGACATCGTGTGCCTTTAGGGTTTTAAATCTTTCTACTATTAAATTTAACTAAAATACAGGATGAAAAAAAACGAGAATGGGTTTCTCAAACTTGTTCCATATAAATAGTTGATATCAATTATAGTAAAAAGTTAATTTTTCATTATTTTCATGTGCATAAAAAAATTGTAGTCAATATTTTTTAACATACTTCAAAATAGTACAAAAGATACTTTGAAAATAGTAGCCCTGATAATACGGAAATTTTTTAAAATACTTTGGTATAGTTTAACCACATTAGTATTGTTGATCATAATCCTATCGATTGTAGCTAAAATAAAAGAAAACAAAATAGCAGAAATAGCTTTAAAAAGACTTGAAGAATCTACACATATACCAATTGTTGTTAACGATGTTTCATTAAATATAATCAGACGGTTTCCCCTGGCAACAATAAAGCTTGAAAATGTTTGGGTGGGTTACCCGGAAAATCAACGCATATCAGACACGCTGACCTTAAAAAATGATACCCTGGCATTCATTGAAAGATTATACGTGTCAGTAAAATCAAAGCCACTGATAAAAGGTGAAATTGATGTTGTGAAAGTGGAGATACAAGGTCTTGATTTTGGTTATGTTATCAATGAGCAGGGCATCGGTAACTTTGATTTTCTTAAAGATTCGACCCGTAGGGCAGAGAATGATACAAGTTCAATTAATTTGAATGTGATATTAAAAGAACTAATGGTAAAAGATGCTCATTGTAAATATACAGATGATCAGAAGCATATAAATGCCGAGTTGGATATCCCAAGAGTTTTGATAAATGGGAAAATAGAAAAGGAAAATTTATATGCATCTGCAAACGGTTTGTTAAAACTTTATAATTGTAATGTTAAAAACACAAAACTTTACCGGTTAAAAGAAACCAGTATAGATTTTGATATGAATTATGCCCGGGACACGGTAACACTAAATGGATTTAACATTGAAACTAATGGATTGGCCTTAGCTATAACAGGTAATGTAGTATTAAAAGATACAGTATATACTGATGTCAGGATGCAGGGAAAAGATATCAGTATGGCTGAATTATATGCTTTTATTCCTGACAAGACATTGACCGGTCTTGGTATAAAAGATTTTTCGGGAATATTGGACTTGGATGCTTCCATGCAAGGTAATCTGTTAAGTTCCCAAATGCCATATGTCAAAATGGAAATTGATTTGGAAAATGGAACAGTATACCACACTGAATATCCGGCATTGAAAAACATTTCTTTCTCAGCTTCTGTCTCCAACGGAAAATTAAGAAATAACATAACAACCCGTGCTGATATCAGAAGATTTCATGCTGAAACGGAAAAAGGTAAAGTCGATCTTTCATTACAACTGGATAACCTGGACCAAATTCAGTATCGACTTAATTCAAATATTGATGTTGAAATAGGAGAGTTTAAACCGTATATACCGGATAGCATATTTTGGGATGCTGCAGGACATTTGCAGGCAAAATTTACCACAAAAGGTGTTTTACCTGATTCAATAGATAAAAAATACGTAGATTATTTACTTGAAACAAGCCAGCTTGAAATGACATTGGACAACCTTGTGTTAGCTCCCAATTCAACCTTTTCAATTGATTCCCTCTCAGGTAATTTGGCTTACAACCTGAATCATTTTACGGCACATGATCTTAGCGCAAAAATTCCATCGTATCAAATTAATATCAATAGTACTTCTTTTGATGCTTTGTTATCGGGAAAGGTCAATGATTTAGGAAACATGGGGATTGATTTAAAATCGTACCAGGTAAAAACTGACTATAGCACCCTATACGGAGATGCACACATCAAGAATTTCAAAACGCCGGAATTTGTCTTGAATAGTGATTTAAAACTAAACGTAAAGGAGATTAAGAAATTCTTACCCGATTCGTTGGTGAAAGGTGCTTCAGGTGATATTACAACCAAGCTAAGCTGTTACGGAAAGATAAATCCTGATTCAATTTCTGATCAATTGATCGACATAGTATTTAAAAACAGTAAGATCAGGCTCGATTTTGATAAAGTTAACCTGGAGTCAAATGATACTTTAATGAATGTTCAGGGTTTTACAGGAAGAATATTCATGAACCCCGATGAATTGTATATAAATAAATTACAGGGGGTATACAAAAGTATTGAATTTAATATAGATTCCACAAAAGTTATAAACCTTTATAAAACCATTATTGAAAATAGAAATGAAAAATTATTGGTGGAAGGAAGTTTTAAACTGGGAGAGCTTAATTATTCCATGTTTACACCGTTTATGGCTTTAAATAAGGACAAAACAGAAGTAAAGAATATACCTGATAATGAAAAGACGGGGCTTAATACCAAAAACTACACATGGCAAATAAAAGGAAAATTGGGAATTAAAAGTTTTGTTTATGAAAATGCCAGGGCGGATAATATAACGGGGTTGTTTAACCTTTCTGATAGTTTATATTTGGTTGACCAGTTTAAATTTGATGGGTTTAGCGGTAAATTTAATACTTCCGTAAAATATGAAATAAAAGACGGTAAGGAAAGAATGTTGTGGGTAAAAAATAGAATTGAGAAAATAAATGTGGTAAAACTGCTAAAAGATTTTAATAATTTTATTGAATTCTATGATCCTCCTGCCATTACGTATAAAAACATTTCGGGAATCTTCACTTCCAAAGTAGATGCACAAATTTATTTTGAGGATGATTCATTAATACGCGATAAAATGTACATTTTAGGTGATAGTATTAAATTAGAGAAAGGGGTAATAAAAAACTATAAACCTGTAAAAGAAATAGAGCCTTTGTTACCTAAAGGTGTTGGAAATCTTGATACATTGGAATTTAAAACTATAAATAGTAATATATTTGTTTTTCAAGATGCTATAAATGTACCCGTTACAATTATTGTAAGCAACCGATTAGATGCTAAAATTTTGGGTAATCATAGTTTTCATAGGGATTATGCATATTTTCCCCATGTCTTTTTAACCTTGATGACAGGAAAGAGAGACAGGCTTGCCAAAAAACAAAATGAAATAGGTGATGAGTTTTCTGAGAAAGATGTATCGAATGGGATTCACTTAAAAGATATATGTAAAAATGGAGATTGTGAGCAAAAAATTGATCTATCAGGAGAATGGAAGACTGAAAGAGACAGGATTAAAGCTGATGAACTTCTTTTAAAATTAAGATTTCACCCTAATCTAGTTAATTATGACACGGGGGTAAAATAAAACTTGGCAAAGAATTTGTTACTTTTCTGTAAAATATTTGGAAGTTTAAATAGTAAATTTGTGTAAATTATAAATTATAAAATAACGAATAGATGAAAAAGACATTAATCTTCCCATTATTAATTCTAATTGGAATTTCAATAACTGCCATGGAATGCGAACCTGAAGAAACCTGTGAACAGGATGAAATTTGTGAAACCAAATTTGTAACTGCCTGCTGTACTGAAGATGATTGTGTTTACAAATATGATGGAAAAGAATATTCAGAAGATCAGGTAGGTCAATTGGCTTTAGATTTAGGATGTGGAACAACAGGAGAAGTTCGATCTGCTAGTAAAGAGGATTTAGCATTGGTTACAGAAAAACTGAAGAATTTAATAAAAAAGGCAAGAAAGTGAAAAATTATTAAAAACTTTATAGAAGTAATAAATAATTGTTTTCCTATTTTCCTATTTCCCTCTTAACCTTCTTAACTCTTTTTCTAATCGTTCGCCACGGGGATTAATGGCTACAATAGTACCTTCCCCGTCAATTAAAAACGAATAAGGTATTTGGGTAATGTTGTATTCCAAGGCTGCTTCGTTATTCCAGCCTTTTAAGTCGCTAACGTGGTACGGCCAAATTAACTTATCTTTAGCAATTGCATTTTTCCAGGCCATTTCCCGGGTATCCATAGATACACTAAAAACGGTAAAACCCTGGCCTTTTTTAAAACTTTCGTTTTTATATTTATTATAGGTTTCAACAATTATTGGGTTTTCTCTTCTGCACGGCGCACACCATGAAGCCCAGAAATCAATTAAAACCATTTTGCCTTTTAACGAAGATAAGCTTAACTCTTCCCCATTTGCCGATTTCATTTTAATATCAGGTACTTTTTGTCCTATTCCCAACGATTGGCCAACACTTATTCCTGCAAAACAAATAAGCACTATCAAAGTCGTTTTGAACCTCAAAGTGTTATATGTAAATTTTTTTAAAACCATCTCCCTTCATTCTTATTTCTGATACCTGAAATTTACTGATAATTAATTTAATATTAAAATTCCTGCATAAATTGTACCAATTAGTTATATATGGCTGTAGTTACCTTTAAACAGCATATAGGGATTTTTTTATGTATATAGAAAAAAAAGGTAATGAAGCTTCATTGATTTGATGATGAAGTTACATTAAACCATCCGGGTAGTTACATCGTTGCCCTGACATAACTACGTGAACAACTTCATGTAGCTTGATTGAAACATTAATGTAGTTAGTTAACGCTATTGTCCGTAAACCCGTGAGTTCCTCTTGGTCGGTTCACTAAAGATTTTCCATATACGGTCAAAAAATCTGTAATAGAAAATTGGCTTCGAGCTAAAGGTTCCAAAAACAAAATTCAAACAGTTTCCAGGAATTTACGATGGCTTTCTTGAATCAAGGAAATATCTTTTCCAGTGTATCGCATTTTTGATTTTTCATATGATTTCAATAACTTAGGACGTATCATTTATTTCGCAATAATAAAGATGATTTTGTAATTATGTTTCAAATTTTCCTGAAACATTTAAAAAAAGAGGTTATGATTAATAGAAAAAACAATTTATTTTACTTGCTAGCATTTTTAGTATTATTCATTTTTTCCTGTAAACAACATACCGAAGTTCCAATTCCTAAACTTGATAAAAAAGAGGGGATTACACGTTTAATGGTTGACAATGAACCTTATTTAATACTTGGCGGGGAACTAGGGAATTCTTCAGCCTCTTCAATAGAATACATGGATGATGTTTGGGATATTCTTGATGATCAGAAGTTGAACACAGTTTTACTTCCGGTTTATTGGGAACAAGTAGAACAAAATGAAGGAATATTTGATTTTTCTGTAATCAAAAAATTAATCAACGAGGCACGTGACAATGATTTCAAAATGGTGATACTGTGGTTTGGTGCCTGGAAGAACAGCATGTCATGCTATGCACCGGGATGGGTGAAGAAGGATTATGAACGATTTCCAAGAGCTGTGACTGATCACGGGAAAGTTTTGGAGATATTATCACCTTTTTATGAAGCAACTCTTAAAGCTGATAAAAAAGCATTTGTTAAATTTATGACTTTTTTAGAAGAATATGATCGTGAGCATCGTACTGTTTTAATGGTACAAGTGGAAAATGAAATCGGGATGCTCAATTCTGCCCGTGATTATAGTCCAAATGCAAACAAAGCATATAACAGCAATGTTCCTGTTGAACTTGTTGATTTCTTGAAAAACAATTATGCGAATTTGGTACCGGAGTTGCAAGTGAAGATTGATAGGGAAAAACTTAAAAATGATACTTGGGAAAACGTATTTGGTGAAAGTTTACAAACCGATGAGTTTTTTATGGCTTGGCATTTTGCAAGATATGTGAATGAAATGGCCAAAGCTGGAAAAGCCGTTTACAATTTACCTATGTTTGTAAATGCAGCCCTGAACCATGCGGGGTATGAACCTGGTCAATATCCCAGTGCGGGGCCATTGCCCCATATAATGGATATATGGATTGCAGGTGCTCCGGAAATAGACTTTCTGTCACCGGATATTTATTATCCTGACATCAAATATTGGTGCAATAAATATTCCCGGCAAGGTAATCCGTTGTTTATTCCTGAGATTGGCCGTGGCAGTGGTAGTGCAAGAAGAGTATTTTATGCCATAGGGGAGCATCATTGTTTTGGTTATAGCCCTTTTTCTATTGAGTCTACCGATGATCCTGATGAAGAGGAGATAAAAAAAGCATATGATGTATTGGAGCAAATGGAACCTTTTATCAATAAGGCAGGCACTGGTAAGATGCGAGGTGTTTTGCTTTCTGAAACATATCCGTACGATACCCTTTTATTTGATAATTATGTTATTGTAGTTAAACACGATTTTACGTGGGGTTGGTCAACGATAACAGATGAAGAATGGCCGGAAGCAGGTTGTGTTATTATAAAGACAGGTGAGCATGAATTTTTGGTAGGGGGGACCGGTGTGATCCTGAATTTTTATACTTCTGAAA
>JBNLCS010000313.1:0-3601 GCA_050303935.1 Bacteroidales bacterium | reverse complement strand
CTATTACTGATCTGGAAGATTCGTTTGGGAACCCGGAAGGGACAAGAATAGATATTTGCATTATGGATGAATAAAATTTAGTAATGATTAAATCAATAATTGTTGACGATGAAAAAAATGGGCGTGCTAATTTAAGGGGGGCACTGGAAAAATATTGTCATGAAATTGAAATTGTTGGGGAAGCCAAAAATGCACTGGAAGCTATTGATGTTATAAATATTACAAATCCTGAACTGGTATTTCTTGACATTGAGATGCCAGGTGGAAATGGTTTTAAGGTTTTGGATTTTTTCAAAGAGCCAACATTCAGTGTTATTTTCATCACGGCTTATGATCATTATGCAATACAGGCTATCCGTTTTGCCGCGTTAGATTACATTTTAAAACCAATTGATCCGGTTTTACTAAAGAGTGCGGTAAACAGGTTTATTCAACAGAAATTAATTGCTGATAAACGAATTGAACAGTTCCTGAAAAATGAATCCCGGCCATTGGAAAACAGGAAAATTGCCCTTTCCATGTCTAATAAGATAAATTATATTAAAATTAATCAGATTATAAAATGCCAGGGGGAAGCAAATTATACACGTTTTTTTCTTACGGACGGGAAGGAATATCTTGTGTCAAAATCATTGGTAGAATATGAAGAAATATTATCAGGTTATGGGTTCATTAGAACACATAAATCATTTGTAGTCAATGTTTCACATATCCAGTCATATGTAAGAAGTGACGGAGGGTACCTGATTATGTCGGATAAGTCTACAGTTCCCATTTCTCGGCGTAAAAAAGATTTGGTGTTAAAAGAAATAAAGTAAGTAAATGTTTTATTCTTAGTATGTTTGTTTATTATGGATCAAACTCAAAATTTCTAATTCGTAATTAACCCCGGATTCAACCTTCCAACCTTCGCACTTTCCATCAGGTCGTTCCTCCCAATGATAAATACGGGATTATTTTAACGGTACTTCCATTAATAATACGTTAGCGTCTTCGGTTGCTTCAATGCTCACTTCCGGCGTATCCCATATTCCCAGTCCATCCCTTTCATCAAGTAAAAATTCTCCGATCTTAACATTACCTTTTATAATAAAAGCATACAACCCGTTATCTTGTTTTTTAAATGTATATTTCTTTTTAACATTCTTAGCAAGATATCCAAGGTGAAACCATGCTTCCTGGTATATCCAAACGCCTTCATCATCCGGGTTTGGTGACAATATCTGATAAAACCGATTCTTCAGGTCTTCATTTTTAAGTGTTATCTGGTCATATCTAGGCTCCACATTTCGTTTGTTTGGAAAAACCCAGATCTGTAAAAACTTGACTTCAGCGTCTTTGTTTTTATTGTATTCGCTGTGATGAATCCCGGTTCCGGCACTCATTACCTGTATGTCACCCTTTTTAATGACCGCAATATTTCCCATGCTATCTTTATGTTCAAGGTCACCTTCCAACGGAATAGAAATAATTTCCATATTGTCATGCGGATGGGTGCCAAATCCCATTCCGGGTGAAACAACATCATCGTTTAATACCCTTAGAACACCAAAATTCATTCTTTCGGGATCGTAGTAATTGGCAAAACTAAACGTATGATGCGAGTTTAACCATCCATGGTTTGCATGTCCCCTGGTATTTGCTTTATGTAATATTGAATTCATTATTTTCCTTTCTTGAACAGAACATTGTTGAATACAAAACAAGAGAGAGGGGCGATTGTTGAATTTAAGTTTTTTAATGTTTTGTTAAAATAGGATGATTTTTACGAATGCCCATTATGGAAAAAAGAGGTTGTAACAACCTCTTTTTTTTAAAGTAATTATAAGAACTATTAGATAATTGGAAAATGTTAAAAGGATATTAAAATTCCAGCTTATAACTAATGCTGGGAACAACTATCACCACTTGCTCTTCTTGAATAGTGTTTGATTTATAATCGTAATATTTTCCGTAATCTTCTTTTGTTCCAAAGGCATTTAAAACTTGAAGGGACCAAATACTGGCATGGTTTTTCTTGTTTATCCTGTAATTAACCGAAACATTCATGTGATAGATATTTGCTTTTTGTTCTTCAAAAATTTTGTTGTAGTTGTAACGGACTTCCCTTTCATTAAGTGATAATTCTTCATCTACGGGCGTTATTCGCTGTCCTCCCATAATATTTAACCTACCGTTTATTCCGAAAATTTTGTTTTTATTTTTTCCTGTAAGCCATTCTTTTCCAAATAACAGGTTAATTACATAGCCTGTGTTATATCTGGTATTTCTTTCAACATTATCACCCCCTGTATATTTCGAGTCAAACAAAGACCCCGTAACTAAATAATAATAACCGTTTTTAAGGAACCGTTCCAGCGTTACATCAATACCATAGTTTTTACCGCTGCCTTCATTTACTAATTTATTCGTGAAATACCATTCAGCCTCCATATTTATAACCGAGTAGCTACTGTCATTAATAACAGGTACATCATACAAATACTGGAAGTAAGGTTCAATTTTTAACCGTAAATCCGGGTTAATGCTCAAGTCGTACGCTAGAACTAAATGGTGTGATTTCGTAATGTCAAGTTTTTTATTTGGGTTTTGTACCTGGTTGTCCATTTCAACCCTGGCAAAATAAACATTAAGGGGCTCCAATCTTGAATGTTTTCCATAGGCAATACTTAATGACTGTAAACCGGTTAGTTTATAAGTAGCCCCAATTCTTGGTTCCAGGACACTTTCATTGTTTAAATCGAAATACTGCCCATGAATTCCCATATTTACCTTAAATTTTTTTGAAATGTGGTATGTTGACTGCGAAAATAGTTGGACCAGGGCTGAACTTCCTTTTTCATCTGAAGCTGTTATAAGATCCTCTTTAAAATACGGTGCTTCACGAAGCAGGGTATTATAATGTAAACTATTTACAATGAAACCGCTGCGGTTTACATGCCGGGCATTAAATTTATGATTGAGTGAAGATGCGAATGTCTACTTGTAATTAAGGTTGTCAATATGTTCTGTTTCATAATGTTGTAAATCAAAATCGAGAAACCCTCCATTGTAAAGCGTGTTGTCCCCGGTTAATGCCAGCGAAGTGTTCACATATGTTTTTTTACCAATAACATACTTGTGGTTCAATCCTACGGCCCCCATGCGTTGTGTTGCTTTTCCAACTTCCCTGTCATCAATGCTTGTCCATAGGGACGAATCTTCATCTGCTTCAAATTCAATAAGGTCATCTGCTCCCAACGCCCATAATGAAAATATACCGGCTTTTTGTGTTGGGACATTAATTTTTAAACATAAATCCTGGTATACAGGGATATTTGCATCTTCAGGCAATACCGCTTTAATGATCCCGAATGTTGAATACCTGTAATTAAAAAGATAAGAAGCGCGGCTGTTTTTAGAAAAAGGCCCTTCAGAAGAAATATCTATTCCCATTGCCCCAATTTGGATTGCGTGTTCATATTTTTCATTGTTTCCTGGTCTCAGTTTAATATCAAATACCCCGGACATGGCATTACCATATTCTGCAGGAAATGCACCTGTAAAAAAATCTGAATTTGAGAAGGCTTTGATTAAGGTACTCATTGAGGTGGTCCCCTTC